>NZ_JAYGIG010000068.1:0-11170 GCF_034932105.1 Leptothoe sp. PORK10 BA2
GTTGGGACTAGATTGGCGTTCATATTCCAACTCTAGTCCTATTTCCTGCTTGATGCTCTACAACCTCCAACTGACAATACTTCAGCCCCTTTACTGATGGCCGAGGAACACCGGTTACGCCCAAGGGTGGAGAACTCTCCGAGGCAGAGCGCGACTATAATCGAACCCTGGGCAAAGAGCGTATCTGGGTTGAGTATGTGAATCGCCGGGTCAAAATCTTTAGGATTTTAGCGCAGCGCTATCGCAATCGACGACGGCGCTATGGGCTGCGTTTCAATTTAATCGCCGCCCTCTACAACTATGAACTCAACCTGGCCTGAAAGAGTTAGAAAAGTCTTTCACACTAACACATAATCATTTTTGCAAGAGGTCTATTGTTAAAAGGTCAGATTTCGCCATTCGTTTGAGGTCTCATTTTGCCGCATAACTCTTATTAGATCTACTTTTTCCATATATCTACACCATATGTGCTAGATATACGGATAGCTGGCAGTATATCCACCCTATAGGGACAGATATTCGGCGCTACATTCTATTTCATCACAAGTGCCATCCAATCACCTCTCAACGGTCGGTGTGCATTTGGATAGTTAGACTGCCAGTACCTCAGCCACGGCGCGCAGCCTCAATAATGGCGATATCAATCTTTCGCATCGTCATCATCGCATTGAACGCACGCTTAGCGGCAGCAGGGTCGGGATCGGCGATCGCTTCTGTCAGCGCCAGCGGCGTGATCTGCCACGACAACCCCCACTTATCCTTGCACCAGCCACATTCAATCTCTTGACCACCATTGCCGACGATCGCACTCCAATAACGATCCGTTTCGGATTGGTCAGTGGTTGCGACCTGAAACGAGAACGCCCCGTTATGCTTGAACGCCGATCCTCCGTTGAGACCGAGACACGGAATACCCATTACGGTGAACAAGACGGTCAACACATCTCCTTTCTTACCGGACGGAAAGTCTCCTGGCGCGCGTTGCACAGCGTCAACGGAAGAATCTGGAAAGGTCGCGGCGTAAAACCGTGCCGCTTCCTCGGCGTTCCCGTCATACCAAAGGCAAACTGTGTTCTTTGCGATCTTTGTCATGTCGCTTCTCCATTGAGTTGAAAATTAATCTGAGCTTAGAATTAATATTCCAGAGATTTGGGTACATCGTGCTGGTTAACGCCTACTCTAACCAAGCACAAAATGATTTTCTTGAATTTGCCTTTCTAGCTATTTCATTGAGTGCAAGCCAAACATGTTGCCTTCAGAATCTATAGCCAGAGAAATAAAGCCATATTCGCCAATAGACATTTTAGGCTTTTGGATCCGCCCCCCTGCTGCTTCGACTTTAGACTCTTCAACCGCACAATCTTCACATGAAAAATAAATCAAAGTACTATTTCCACCAGCTGTACAGCCCTCCATCTTGACCAGGGCACCGCTAGCACCATATTTCTCCATGTCCGACGGAAATGACAACATTTCGATGCTGGCATCACTGGGGTCACTCAATACATCTAAATTCACACTCAGCACGGATTCGTAAAACTGCTTGGCCCTAGTTAAATCATCTACATAGATTTCAAACCAGGCCACAGGATTATTTGCCATGAGATTTCTCCTTAATGATTATTCATTAGCTACTTTTTGCTTCAACATGTTTTTTGAAATTATTTAAAATTCCAAGCCAACCTTGCCTTTGCTGTTCCGCAGAATTCTCATCCTCTGCGTCAAAGGTTTCAATGACCTTTGTTCCACTTTCAGTCTCGATAAACTCAACTTTAACCTCACGATTGTCGTCTAACTTGTAATGAATAGTTCTATGCGGGTGAATGCTTATAAACTCTCCTTCATAGTTAAACCCGATTGAGCCGTCTTTAGCTTCCATCCAATAGTTGAATTTGCCGCCCACTTCTAAATCGATTTCTGCTGATGGGCAACACCAATCTTCAATAGCAAAATTCCAACTGGTGATGTCATCTGGTGTTACCCATGCATCCCAGGCATCACTTAAGGGTGCTTCTACTTCTGTTTCAATTGTAATTTTTATCATAACCTTAACTCTTATTTTGAGGCAGCTAACTTCTGCGAGGCGAGCGGCACGGTTGACTCAGTATTCTACAGATCTGTAGAATACTGAGCCCGCTCGATTCTTTTATTCATCTACAACCATTTGAAAACCACCGAAAATCAAGCGGCTGCCGTCGAAAGGCATTGGGTTACTTCCGTCATTCATGCGAGAGTCTTTCATGACTTCTTCCATACCAGCATCTCTCTCTTCTCGTGAAGGCCATGATATCCAAGAAAAGACAACGGTTTCATCGTCTTTACACTGGACTGCCATCGGGAATGATGTTTTCTTGCCAGAGGGGACATCATCTCCCCAACATTCCACTAACCGAGTTGCCCCATGCTCTTTGAATATTACGGCAGCTTCACGAGCGTGCTGGATATAAGTTTCCTTGTTGGTTGTAGGGACTGCAAGTACAAAGCCTTCAATGTATTCCATTACCGCCTCCTGCAAGACATAATTTGGCTTGACGTCTAATTTGTTATGGAACTGACAGCATCCCGCTTAAGCAACGCGTAGAACGTCCAATCAACTGTAATATGCTGACATTCAATATAGAACAAGAGTACTATAGAAATAAAAATCTGTCTACCTAACCATCTGTAAAGATTTGCAAAAGAAGGGGACAAGCTTTTCAGGGGTTGGAATTTTGGGCAGGCATCAGTCTAACGGCAAAACGTATCGGCGGCAGAGAACTTTTGCTACATCACAAGTGGCTTTTGACCATCCGCTGCCGTGAAGTATTAGCCTGCGACTCAAGGTGCCAGAATCACCATACCAATAGCTAAACCTTGTCTAGGAGTTTCCCTCACCCTAAATCTCTCTCCCGAGTGGAGAGAGACTTTGACGCTTTAGACCATGCCTGACGCAGGAATGCGATCGCATTCACAAACCGCTGTGGGTTCCGCGTCACCCCAGCCAACGCCCCCTGATTGCACAAAAAGCCATGGGTGGCCTCAAGCATCACTGTAAGCCACTGCGTTAAGAGAGAACTAGCGTAGTACGCAAACGCCAGGGAATTATTCAAACGCCAGGGAATGTAGCATCGACAGAGAAAGAACAAATAACTCTTCCTTTCCACTCACCACTCTTCCCGCTAGTTCCCTAGACAATCTCAAAATTCAATCCATAGGTCTGTCCCAAATTACATGTATCGTGATCCACCACATTGGTATCACTCAGTTCCAGATTGTAAAAGTTGATCACATCCGTCTCAAACAAAGGCCCTGCATGCCAGGTGCCCGCCTCTAACTTAATAAAGCAATCCCCGGGAATGCTAAACGCCTGAATCAACGATGGGTCTGGCGCAGCGCCTGCACAGGGTGGGGCCACCGCCATCAGCCAGGCTTTCCCTTCTAGCGCACCCAAACACTGGGTACAGGCCAAATGCCGCGTAATCCGATCAAACCGTCGGCCTTTGCGCTCCAGTTGCATGATATAAAAACGCGGAATTCCCCCATCCAGCTTGAGCTGAGCATCTTCCCCGTCATAGGGTTTGCCATCCCACTGGGGACCGAGTACCTGTCCAAAGGGTCGAAATGCTTCGGCAGTCAGTGGTTGGGCCGTCAGCTGGTGCAAAGTAGTTTCCATAGCAACATAAGGGAGCAGCTCTTACATTTTGCTGATAATCCCAAATCCCGTCCACCCGGAAAAATCAGGTGTCCTAAATTAGGGCATTCACCAGGAGATATCCCTACAGGTTGACCTGCCCTTGGCCCCTCTCATCCCAAACCTTACAAGACATAAAAAATGCGGGGAGATCCGTCAGAACTTATGCGATTCTGGGGGATGCACTTTTAAACCTCCTACCCTCAATCCCATGGAAAATAAAGCAATGCTCATGATTCCGGGACCGACACCGGTACCCGCGAAAGTCCTACAAGCCATGGCCAAGCACCCCATCGGCCACCGCGGCGGCGACTTTAGTAAAATTATCGTTGAGGTCAATGAAGGCCTCCAGTGGCTGTTTCAGACTAAGAATGAAGTCCATACCATCTGTGCCAGCGGTACCGGTGTGGTAGAAGCAGGTATCATCAACTTCCTCAGCGCTGGGGATAAGGTGCTGGTGGGCAGTAACGGTAAGTTTGGCGCTCGCTGGGCCTCAATCTCTAAAGCCTTTGGCCTGGATGTGCAGGTGATTCAGAAGGACTGGGGTGTGCCCCTTGATCCCGAGGAGTTTGGTCAGGTCCTAGCCGCCGATACCGAAAAGGCAATCAAGGCCGTAATTGTCACCCATAGTGAAACTTCCAGCGGGGTGCTGAACCCTGTGGAAGCCATTAATGAGAAGGTGAAGGCCCATGGTGAAGCCATCATCATTGTGGATGCGGTGACTAGCTTGGCGTCCTATGACCTGAAGGTGGATGAACTGGGTCTGGATGTGGTGGCCTCGGGGTCCCAGAAGGGCTTTATGATCCCCCCTGGCATGGGCTTTGTATCTGTTAGTGACAAGGCTTGGGCTGCCTATGCCAAGGCCACGTTGCCTAAGTTCTATATGGACCTGGGTAAGTATCGTAAAGCCTTTGCTAAGAACAGTACGCCGTTTACTCCACCGGTGAATCTATACTTTGGCCTCCAGGCGGCTCTACAGATGATGAAGGCGGAGGGGCTGGAAAATATCTTTGCCCGCCATGAGCGCCACATGCAGGCTTGCCGTGCAGCCATGAAGGCTCTGGGCTTGCCCCTATTGGCCCCCGATGGGTTTAGCAGTCCGGCGGTGACATCGGTGATCCCTGACGAAATTGTCAGTGCTGAGGCGATTCGTTCCACCATGAACAAACAGTTTGATATTGCCTTGGCGGGCGGTCAGGACCATCTGAAGGGCAAGATCTTTCGGATTGGGCATTTGGGGTTTGTTTGCGATCGCGACATCCTCACCACCATCGCCGCCTTAGAAACCACCCTACAAATCCTCGGCTACGAAGGCTTTGCCCCCGGCAGCGGCCTATCCGCAGCCAGCCAGGTGTTGCGGTAAAAAAGGTTTCGGCAAACTGGCGGTGGTGATCCAGGCCCCCCAAATCCCTCAAATTTGGGGGCCTTTAACCACCATCGCCTTTGGCTCAACCCTCTAAACCCAGCCTAATCTGCCAAATACCGCACCTCCACCCGATCCCCTGCCGCCAACCCCAGTTCAGCCGCCCGGCCCATGCGCAGTTCAATCACATGGTCCACCAGCAACCGACCGGGGCCATAGGTGGGACAGGGATCAGCCCCACAGGGTGGGGCTTCGACAATGCCCTGCACCTGTCCTTGGTACAAAAACACCATATCCAGCCCCACGGGCACATTTTTCATCCAAAAGCTCACGGGGCGGGCGGGACTAAAAGGAAATAGCATCCCCCGATGATCCGGCAGGGCCTTCCGGTGCATCAGCCCAAGCTGCTGCTGCTGAGCAGTCTGGGCCACTTCTAAATCAAAGGTTTCCCCCGCAATCGTCGCTTGGGCCGTAATGGGAAGCACTTGACCAGGTCCAGTAAGCATGACAGAAGGATCATCGACGGTGGAGTCAGGTTCGGATGGGATGGTCGGGGTCGCTGGAGTAGGGGCAGCCCCTGGGCCCTCGGCCTCCGTGGAAACGGTTCCTGTAGAGCTGATCCCTGTAGAATTAGCCACGTCCGTTGACTCTGAAACGTTGCTACAGGCTAGCAACAGACAACATAGTCCCACCAGCGGCAAGTACCGCCTTCTACGCCCATCAATCACGCCGGTTCTCCTTATCTGTACTAATCTATCCGTACGAGCTATCCGTCAGGGGCTGGACACAGCCTACCCCTATATCTTAGAACGTGTAACACACCTACCCAGATCACTGCTCTACCCATGACCTCCTCCCCTTACCGCGTCGGTGTTGCCGGTCCCGTAGGCTCTGGCAAAACCGCCCTTGTCGATGCCCTTTGCAAATCCATGCGCGACACCTACTCCATCGCCGTGGTGACCAACGATATTTACACCCAGGAAGACGCCCAGTTTCTGGTGCGTAGTCAGGCCCTGTTGGACCACAACCGCATTGTCGGTGTCGAAACCGGTGGCTGTCCCCACACCGCCATCCGTGAAGATGCCTCCCTAAATCTGGTAGCCATCGAAGATCTAGAAGCCCGGTTTATGGACCTCGACTTGATCTTTGTAGAAAGCGGCGGTGATAATCTGGCCGCCACCTTTAGTCCAGAGCTGGTGGACCTCACCCTCTATGTCATCGACGTGGCCGCTGGCGACAAAATCCCCCGCAAAGGGGGGCCAGGCATTACCAAATCAGATTTGCTGGTGATTAATAAAATTGACCTAGCCCCCATGGTGGGTGCGGATCTCAACGTGATGGAGCGGGATGCCAAAACCATGCGGGGGGATAAACCCTTTGTCTTTACCAACCTGAAGGTGGCCCAAGGGTTAGAAACCATTCAGCAGTTCATTCAGTTCCAGGGCCGGTTGCCCTTGCCCCAGCCGGCTTAATAAGGTTGATGCTCTACTTAGAGAATTAACCCTAAGGAGCCATTAAGCAATAACCTCATGATTTGAGTTTCACCCTCTAAATTGGGTATCAACTCAAGCCGAAAAATCCTGGCTAGGTGGGGAATCAGGGGCCAGAAGCCAGTGAGGCCCTGATTCCTGACTCCTGACTTCGGAATACTATCCTGGGGAAAACGTCCCGCGTTGAGTTGGTACCCTCTAAATTTTCTGCAGAAACCGAGCCAGAACATTTATAATTGACCCCGCCGTAACCCCAAATTAGTGCTCCTAGGGATAACTCAGTACGCTGGGTTTTAGAACGGCATTCCGGCCCTAACCATGGGAAACCCCAGTTTGCCTAAAAGAGATAATTGAACTATTTCCAGAAAGGGACCCCAAAGGGACCCCAAGCAACACCTCTGACACTTAACCAGCCATCTAAGCTATTTTCCTAGCAAAACCATGAGCTACATCTGTAACAAACCCTAACCCTTCCCACCGCCCTTCGCCCAGAATAATTGTCCCAAAGGAATGCCCATGACGAGGATCAAAAGACGTCAGTTTTTGCTACATGGCTCAACGGCCCTAGGCACTAGCCTGTTGCTCAAAGCCTGTGGCAGTTCTACCCCACCGACTGAAACCACCCCATCCACCCCAGAAGTAAAGACCCCCGCCCCTGAAGATAGCGACACCATTAAAGTGGGGCTGCTCCACTCCCTCAGTGGCGCCCTGGCCATTGTGGAAAGCACCTTAATGGATGCGGAAGAACTGGCGATCAAGGAAATCAATGCCGCAGGCGGTGTGCTGGGTAAACAAATCGAAACTGTCAAAGAAGATGGGGCCTCTGACGTCGACACGTTTGTCGAGAAGGCGGAAAAACTGATTGACCAGGAACAGGTCGCTGCCATCTTTGGTTGCTGGACCTCCAGCAGTCGTAGACAAGTGCGCCCCATCGTCGAAGCCAAGGAGCATATGCTGTGGTATCCCGCCCGCTACGAGGGGCAAGAATGTTCGAGAAACATTTTTTATACGGGGACAGCTCCCAATCAACAGGTTGAGCCTGCGGTAGATTGGCTGCTGGAAAATAAGGGTAAGAATTTCTTTTTAGTGGGTGCTGATGATGCTTTTCCCCGGATTGTTAATTCCATCATCAAAGAGCAACTAAAGGTGCGGGGGGGCAATACGTTAGGGGAAGAATATCTGCCCTTTGGTAGTACGGAAGTGCCTCCCATCATCACCAAAATCAAGGCGGATATGCCCGAAGGTGGTGTGATTTTTAATAGCTTCGACAGTTACGATACGAACCAAGCCTTTTTTGAGCAACTCCAGCGGGCAGAAATGGGGCCGGACAAGTATCCTGTCATGTCCGTGAGTATTTCGGAAGAGGATGTGGCGGTGATTGGTCCTGTGATCCTCAAGGGCCATTATGCGGCTTGGAATTATTTTCAAACCATTGAGAGTGAGGTCAACAATGAGTGGGTCAAGGCTTTTAAAGCGGAGTACGGTGTGAATCGGGTGACCAATGCCCCCATAGAGGCAGCCTATGTAGCGGTGTATCTATGGAAGCAAGCGGTTGAGGCGGCGGGCACCACGGATATTGCCGCTGTCCGCGCAGCGGCCTATGGTCAAACGTTTGAGGCTCCATCAGGAACAGTGACGATGAATGCTAACCATCATCTTTCTCAAACGGTGCGGATCGGACAGTTACGGGCGGATGGTCTATTTGATATTGTTTTAACTACGGATGAGCCGGTTGCTCCTTTGCCATGGAATCAGTATGTGGCTGATACGAAGGAGTATTTGTGTGATTGGTCTGATCCGGCTAAGGGGGGTAAGTATAAGCCGGATTAGAGAAAAGTATTTGTGACCTTTATTGCAAATGCGATTCGGCAAAAAGCGGATTTATTAGAAGGTCGTTGCCCCAGAATAGAGACATCAAGTGACGACAGTGCCAATTCAATCAATGCTGAATAATTCCTACTGCAATCATCGCCATACCCATTAAGCTTACTACCCAAATTAGGCTACGAAGGTGGGTAATTCCAACTACATATACGATCGCATGAAGAATCCTCGATACCAAAAAGAGCACAGCCCCAAGTCTGGTTAATCCTGTTGAGATTCCTAACGCTTGTGCCATTAGAATGAGCGAGGTAAATATCAGCAGGTTTTCAACGAGATTTGTCTTTGCCCGCTGAATTCTTCCGCTTAGATGAGTCGCATTCGGTGGCTCATCGCGGTTGCTCAAAGCATATCCAACTCCCTCTGTCAGTGAAGTGTACATCGCTTGACTCATGTTCAACGTAAGCAATAATGTTACCGATCCAAGCAAAGTCCACAACTCAATCGTCATAAGTTCCTCTCTTGTTACAAGCTAATCAGTAGATAGTGGTAGCATTGGAGGTAGATAGCGATCGTTCCACCTCCAATGCTAACTTCAGCTTTTATGAAGCCGTCTTGAATTGAAGTTTTTGTTGCGCTTCCAGTTTTCGGGGATGGGGAACATTATTCTCAGCAAAGTAACGCAGTTCTTCTATGGATTGCTTGAGAATTCCACCCATCTGTATCTGCATTACCGGCCCCATGATCAGATTAAACACAGGGAGTAAGGATGCCTCCATACACATATCCACTTGAGCCTTGTCATTGCCTAAAGACGTTACAACCCAAGTATTGGACAACCCTCTGACAAAAAATGGCATTTTGTCACCCTGAGCATTGTAGGACAGGATTTTTTCCCGCTCATCATATCGAGTAATCGTTTCTTTTAAAGCACCTAGATTCGTTTCACAAATGCGTCCCGAATAAGGAGCATCCTGAAGAGTAGCACTAACATTGTGTCCTTTGGAAGCATGGACACCACTTGCCCACTGCGCTATGTTACCATACTGATGTCCAAGAATGTCCCAGACACGTTCGGCAGTAGCGTTAATAATCATTTGTTGTTTAACTTGCATAAGAAACCTCTTCAAATTGACAAGTTGGATTGTGGGTAGATGACCTCATCTTTAAAGAAAACTGACAAGGTCATCTCTCAAGTTGCATGGATTTAGCTGGACTGAACCCTAGCCAAAGATTTGCTCACCAATGGCGTAGCCCCCTTCGGCAGTTTCTTCGATTTGAACACTAATGAACTTCTTGATATCTCCCTTGCCAGATTCTTGAGCTACTTTGTTGAGTGCATTGGTAAATCGCTCAATAATCTTGGCTTTCTCATCTTTTGTCCAAGCATGTTGGGGCAGGGTTAGTTTAATTTGTCGACATGATTTTGACTCCTGATAGATGAATAAGTGAAATTGCACACTATGCTCTGTGACTGATGGATGAGCCATCAATCTTTGCATTGTGAATCCTTAGCGAGGGTAAAAATCTCAGCTCTTACCAAGTCGTTAAAGCAGAGTTGGCTTTAACCGGAAACTGAATTTCTACCACCATTTCTGATTCATGACCGATTCGGGGAGGCACGATAAATACCTCGCGTCCCGGCATCATGAGTTGATACTGGTTTCTTTCTGCCCAAATGCCGATCGCGTTGTGGCTAGAGAGACCCTTTTCAGGTCCCCCAAACCGGACAGATGTTGCCGCCGCTTCGACTGGGGGCAACTCTCGCACCTTCATCACTAATCCACCAGATAACGGTATCCGCACGTCTAGGTGATGATTGAGTAAAAAGCCAAACTCGATGTCCAAATCATGGACATCATAGACTTCACTGTGGATCACGGCGGCAAAACGCCCCAGGGTCTCAGGTTTGACCTGGGTAAGCACGGCTTGGTTCATACCAGAAACAATGGCAAATGTCTCTGACAACTCATGAAATGTTTGTCGTAGTGACAGAAACGGTTGAGCGGGTAGGGGTTTCAACACGACATCATCATCTTGAAGTTGCCCCTGACGCTCAAGCTGCTGCAATCGCAGTTCTACTGCCTGAAGCCGCATCGCTTCAGACTGAAGAGTTTGCTCAATTTGTGCCTTCCGAAGGGTGAGCATCCCCCGAATCTCTTCCAGAGATACCTCCTCTTCGACTAACTGCTTGATTTGCTCTAATGAAAGTCCCAGGTCTTTGAGGGCAAGAATGCGGTTGAGGGAAGCGAGCTGCTGAACGCTGTAGTAACGATAGCCTGTCTCCCGATCGCTATGGATAGGGGTGAACAGACCGATTTCGTCGTAATAGCGCAGTTGGCTGGCAGGTACCTGAGCAATTTTGGAAAACTCACCGATGCGGAACATCCTTGCTTCCTCTAAGCTGATGTCCCCCAGTCTAAAGTTTCAAGTGGCTTGAAGGTCAAGGGGCAATAAATAAATAGTTAAGGGGAAATAGTTAAGGGATGACCTCATACCATAGTCAGCCTTGCCATGGATGGAAACGAAGGGAGGGTGGGGCAGGATTTCAGCTATCGCCCTCAGGGGGGAACTCAGCCGTGCAACCGTGATCTGCCAAAGCCTGTTCCACCTGGGGGGCTAGTGCCTCAAGCAAAGCCGGGGGCAGGGTGGGTGGGGTGCTGGCGGCCACCACCCGCACCCGTTGTTGATCGTCCTCCACGGGCGTAACCGGTCTCGCGCTCTAACTCAAGCAAACAGGGGCCAATCGACTGCACCGAGTAGGTTTCGGTGTGGATAAAGGCGTTCAGTTTCATGCTGAATGCGAAAATGAGTAAACGCTTGCCA
>NZ_JAYGIG010000069.1:0-10583 GCF_034932105.1 Leptothoe sp. PORK10 BA2
TTACCAGCTTAAAGGCTCAGAAACGCTCGATCTTTGACTTCCTGACCGATGCGTTAAAAGCCTCTCGACATGGTTCTCCTGCACCTTCATTGATCCCTGAAGGAGACTGACCCCCCTGAATCTTTACAGATTTGATTGGTAAATCCACTGTTGATCTCATCATATTGTGGTGCGCGAAACCCACGGGCATAGCGACCATAGAAGCTAAGCTCAGATGTGGGCTGATAAACTAGTGCTAGGGTTGGTGAAAACGAACTATCGCTAAAGTCAGTGGCAGTGGCACCATTGCGTTCAAAATCTTCATCAACGTCAATACTCAAATCGTAGTAGTCATAACGCAGACCAGGGATGATGCCAAATTTGCCATCACCGAAAGTAATCTCATCTTGAAGATAAATTCCAACTCTAAAGGTATCTGAGTTGGGATAATCTCGTGTGGGAAAATCATCGGGAATTGCTCTCTGGGTAGTGCCTCCGGTAATCAGATTGGTTTGGATCCGATTACGGGGACGAGCATTAAATGCATTGGAAATATCAACACCGTAGGTCAAACGGTGGTCGCTGCCACCCCAGTCAAAATCGCTACGGAACTGAGCATCGCCACCAAATATCTGATCGACAAACCGGTTTTCGCTAACTCGTAGAGTTGGTGTTGGTGTTGGTCGACGGGCACGAAAATCAAACGCAAAAAACTCCCGTTCATTTTCTTCTTGGGTACGTGAGTCCTGGAAGTAAAGATGCGCCCTGGCAAAGTCTAAAAAGGAGGTGCTTTCTGGATTGTCATACTCGTAGGCCAGACTGAGTCGTGTTCGGTTAGTGTCGATCTCTTCTTCAAATCGAGTGGTGGTACCGGTGATTAGGGGTAAATTTTCTTCAGACGTGATGGTATCCACGCTGTTATCAAAGTGCTCTACCGTAAAATCAACAGTGCTGCTGTCATTGAGGTTATAGACCAGTTTGCCGAGAACGCTGTTGCGATCGCTATTTTGCTCATCCCCTAAATTCTCTGCTTCGGAACTATCTCGTCGGGAGTAGGCAAACAGGGTGTCAATATTGTCAAACCGATACACTTGAACAAACGTACTAGTAAGCCCATCATTGCGGCTATCAAAATTAGTCGATGCGGTGGCTGCCGAATCTCGACCGACTTCATCGATTAACTCTGTAGGGTCTAGAGTAAAGTAACTAACCGTACCCCCCAAAGCATCACTGCCGTAAAGTGTAGATGCCGGTCCTCTCAGGATCTCAGCCGTCCGGATAATCTCAGTATCGAAATAATCACGTCCCAAATTGAATCCCTGACCGGGGGTGACAGCATCCCCAAACTGGAATGATGAAGGAAGTCGAATATCGTCGACCTGAATTAACACTCGGTTACCTTCAAGTCCTCGAATATTAAAATCTTGGAGACCAAACTGCAGATTGTTTCTGACGGATACACCGGGTTCATAGCGCACTAGGTCAGAAATATCGCGGATCAGCAGCTGGTTAATATCATCTGCATCGATGACATTAACGGTGACTGGAGCGGCTTGAATAGTGCGAGGTGTTCGGGTGCCGGTCACGGTGATGCGTAGAAGTCCGTCGTCATCGTTGTCTATCAGTTCATCGGATGCCTCAGGCGATTCTGCCTGACCAATCAGTGAGGTTTCTAAGCCTTCTCCAGACTCGTCGCAAGATGATGTAACCAGACCGGTTTTACAGGTTTCACTGGTTTGAACGATGGCCATGGCAGGGGTAGCCATCAATAGCATCAGGCAAGGGCTGTTGAAAAGAATTGTTCTCAGTAAGTGAGTAGTGTTCATTCTAGGGGAATAACTAATCAAAAATGTTGTGCGGGATATGTCGCAAAATCGTCAAATTGCCGCCGCAGAGATTTAAAGAGCTGCTCTGGGTTTCAATTCAGCGATTTCGCTGGGTGGGGTGTGTAAGGGTTGACTTGCTGCCAAGGGGCAAATTTGTGGGCCGACTGGGGTGTCTAAAATGGTGACATCTACATCGAATACCTGGTTGACAATGTCAGGTGTCAGGGTTTCTGCAACAGTGCCAATGGCCCAAAGTTTGCCCTTGCGCATGAAGGCCAGCCGATCGCTGTAGCGGGCAGCTAAATTGATGTCGTGAAGGACCGTGATGATGGCTAACTTTGTCTGATGATTGAGCTGCTTGAGTAACTCCAGCAGCTGTAGCTGGTAATGGATATCTAGATAGGTGGTGGGCTCATCCAGTAGAAGCACTTGGGGGTTTTGTGCCAAGGCTAAGGCCAAAAAAGCCCGCTGCTTTTGACCGCCGGATAGGTTAGCTACTGGCTCATGGCGCAGATGATCAATGTCTGTCCAAGCTAAAGCCTGCTCAATCTGCTGCTGGTCGTCGTCGGTTAAGTCCCATTGCCACCAGGGTTGATGGGGGGAACGCCCCAGACTGACTAACTGATAAACACTGAGACCGGCTGGTAAAACTTGCTGTTGGGGCAGCAACGCCAGCTTACGGGCAACAGCTGTTGGGGACAAACTGTGGATATCGTGACCACCCAGGGAAATTACTCCATCTTGGGGGGATAAGACTCGTCCGAATAGACGCAATAGGGTAGATTTACCAGAACCGTTTGCTCCTAGAATGCTAATCCATTCACCTTGATGTAAGGCCAGGGTTACTTGCTCAACGATGGTTCTATCGCCATAGCCACCCTTTAGGTCATGTGCATCTAAAACCATGGCTAACCCCTTGTGGTTGATCCACTACGACGATAGAGCAGCCACATAAAGACGGGTGCTCCCATAATTGAGGTGACGATACCCACGGGGAGTTCGATGGGGCCTAAACGAGCGAATAGATCGGCGATGCAAAGTACGAGCGCTCCCCCAATGGCAGAAAAGGGTAAAACAAGCCGATAGTCATTGCCCACCAGCAATCTGACTCCGTGGGGAACTAATAGACCAATAAAGCCCACTAGACCGGCAATACTGACAGCTCCGGCGGTCAGGAGAGTGGCCACGGCGCCGATGAGGAGTCGAGATCGCACCAAAGAACTCCCTAAACCCACCGCCAAGTCATCCCCCAGATTTAACAGGTTGACCTGACGCGCCAGCAAACACCCCAGTACCAGGGCAATCACCACGCTGGGGCCAACAATCGTTAACTCTTCCCAGCCTCGGCCATTGAGACTGCCCATGAGCCAGGTGAGAGCTGCCTGTACCTGACCATCTCGGGACATTAACAGCAACATTGTCTGCAGTGCAGCAAACAGCGCACTGGTGGCAACACCGCCTAGAATCAGACGCTCTACGGATATTTCCCCTTTAGTTTTGGCTAGGGCAAATACGATAGCCATGGCGATTACGGCCCCAAGCCAGGCACCTAAGGGTAGCCAAATATCCCAGACTTTAAGACCAATAATCAGCACAGCTGCCAACCCGGCCCCTGATGAAATCCCTAGCAAAAAAGGACTAGCCAAGCCATTGCGCAGCATGCCCTGGAGTAATGACCCAGACATGCCCAAGGCTGCACCGACAACGATAGCGGAAATCACCCTGGGTAGCCGCAGATCCCACACGATGGTTTGGTTAATGCGGCTGCCTTCTTTGAGCAAAGCGGCCCAAAGTTCTGATCGAGACAGGGAAACGGAGCCAAAGGATAGGGAGATTGCGATCGCAATAAACAAACCCAGAAATAGCGCCAACCCCACTACTAGCAATCGATAGTGGACCGTTGGTTTAGATACCCTTTTTGGGGCTACTTTTGGCAGAACTGCTCCCAAATGACTGATCTCCGTAAGAAGCCACAGAGTAAATTGAGAGCGCAAGCCTCCAAATTACTCTGTGGACAAAGAAACGCTAAGCTCGATTATTAAATTAATGAGAATGGATGTCAAGTAAACGTAGTTACAAAATAGTGGGATAAAATGCTGATTCTAGCGACCGTACGTTTGGCAAGATGGCCGCCTAAGGAGCATTTGCTTTGTCACCATGGGATCTATCAGACGGATAGTATCGCTCATTAAGCAGTCGCCAGCCTGTGATCTGCTGTCTGTAATCGTGTGTACTAAGCTCTGATAGCTTAGCGTTGAGAGCCACTACCCTATAGTTGAGCCCAAGATCGATGAAGGGTTCATCTGTTGCCGAGTAATGTCGTCTGTAAGCCATGGACTCAAATCAGGAGTAGCTGATGGGAATTCGGCTCTAAACATAACGGCAACGTTAGCAATTTTATGTATCAGACTAATGGAGAGATCTTGGGTGCCAGCATTCATAGATCTTTAGCTGTCAACACGACAAAATTAGAACAGCTGATGAGAAGTAGTTATATAAGAATTGACTGTAAATAAGTTTATATTATTGAAACTAGATCTCAATAATATTGATCAAGCCATATTCAATATTATTGGGTGCTGCCCTGTTCGTACAATTGCTTTCAGAGAACATTCTCAAATGCTAAAAAAAGTGGTGACCAGACAAAATCCGAGTTAAGCAACAGCATCTGATGTCCTTCTCTTTAAGGGAGAAAACCTTATTCATCAGCTAATACACCGAATTAACAGACTAGTTATTTGTGGATCTATGAAGTCCTTTGAATACAGAAAATGAAATTCTCCCTATAAAACAAGTAAGGCTTTCCTATGTAAAGCCAGATACACTTAGCTCTTTATTGGCTAAAGAAAATTACAAAAATTATTGAAAATAAATCTCATTACCGATCTAATCTTGGCTATAGCACTAGGCCCATTGTAACCAGGTAGCCATTAATATCCTGGTTAACCACAACCTGGAGATATCTCCAGGTTGTTTCATCTTGCTTCTAAATTCTTTTTTTCAGCATCGACTATTCTCTCGACTCACAATTTCTTCTGGTGCATCCACTCACTCAGATTGAGATAGTAAAGCATTAGATACCCCTGCTGTTGGCCGTCAAATAGTCATTTCATAACACAACTACTTAAGAGGTTGAATAGTGAGCATTCCAATATTGGCCTATAATCCGACATCTCAAAATATCAGAGTTGCTGCCCTAGATATCGGCAATGAAGAGAGCCCAAAGATTTATTCCACCAGTAATCTGCTGCAAGCTCAGGAGATAGATACGTTGATCTATGCAGCTTATCGACAAATATTTAATGAGCAGCAGATAATTGCCTATCATCGTCAGCGCTTTTTAGAATCCCAGCTCCGAAGCAATCAAATTACTATCCGTGATTTTATTCGAGGACTGGTTACTGCGGATAGTTTTCGCCGTTATGTGTATGACTGTAATAACAACTATCGGTTTGTACAGCTTTGTGTGCAGCGAATTTTAGGGCGAGATATTTACAGTCAGGCTGAGGCTCAGGCTTGGTCAATTGTGCTAGCTACTAAAGGGCTAACAGGATTTATTGATGCACTTTTAAATAGTGATGAGTATTTAAAAGTCTTTGGTGATGATATAGTCCCCTATCAACGGCAACGCATCTTACCTCAACGGGAGATTGGAGAATTACCCTTTGCCCGGATGGCTCGCTATGGCCAAGAACATTTAGAACAGTTAGTGGATCTAGGGTTTAACTACACTATTAAACCCGTAATGCCTAACTGGTGGGAATTTCCCGAGGCAGCTGCCTCACCTTTGGCCTATGTCGCCGTTAGCTTGATGACGTTTGCAGTACTTTATTTATTTGCTTTTGTGCCAATTGTTTCGCCGTAAAAACCGTGACATGACATAAAAATTAAAAAAGGAAAGATTCTCAATAATTTGAGAATGCACTAGAGTTTAATTGAACCTTATTGATATCGAAAGTCAATAAGGCCTGCTTTTTGACTACAGGACTCATAATTATGACAACGTCTGTTACAACGAGCGTAGCGGGCTCTCCGCCTTGGTGGGCGGGTAATGCCCGACTGGTGAACTTATCAGGGCGGCTACTCGGTGCCCATGTAGCCCATGCAGGGCTGATCGTGCTTTGGGCTGGGTTGATTACTCTGTTTGAAGTTAGTCGTCTGGACATGGCTCGACCCTTATACGAACAAGGTTTTATTCTGCTGCCCAATCTTGCTCGTCTAGGCTACGGTCTGGGAAATGGCGGCACGATTGTGGATAGCCATCCCTATTTTGTGGTGGGTGCGGTGCATCTGATTAGTTCTGCTTTTTTGGGGTTTGGTGGCATTTTTCACTCCCTAAAAGGGCCTGAAACTCTCAGTGGCAGCTATGCCTACGACTGGAGTGATGGCGATAAAATGACCCAAATTTTGGGGTCACATTTGGTTCTACTGGGCGGTGGGGCGTTGCTTTTGGTGGCCAAAGCTATGTTTCTTGGCGGACTCTATGATCCGTTGACCCAGTCGGTGCATACGGTTGCACCCAATACCAATCCGGCGGAGATTTTTGGCTACCTATTTGCGGGTAAATTCTGGTTGGCGGGCGTAGACAATCTTGAGGACGTCGTCGGTGGTCACTTATATATCGGTATTGTGCTGATTTTAGGTGGTCTGTGGCATATCTCTACTCAGCCTGCCCCATGGGTAAAGCAGCTATTTGTCTTCTCAGGCGAAGCGTATCTGGCCTATAGCTTGGGATCACTTAGTCTGATGGCGTTTGTGGCCACACTATTTGTGTCCGTTAACTCTTTGGTATTTCCTACGGAGTTTTTTGGTCCTGCCTTAACCATTGAATTTGACCAAGTTCCCTATTTTGTCAGTGCCTCACCTATAGAGGGCTACTCATCACGGGAGTGGTTGGCAAATGCTCATTTTTGGTTGGGGTTCTTTTTTCTGCAGGGACATCTCTGGCATGCTCTGCGAGCAGCTGGTTTTGACTTTGGGCAGGGCCAAGTGACCCAGAATGTTGGTGGACGAGTGGCTGCTCCCATTGAACAGGTCGCTATTAGCCAGCTCAAGGCTTAGATATTGCTCAAATAGAAGATAAAAAGGTAAGACCATGACTGCAACTCCAATTAGTAGTCGGCTAGCTCCACAGCGTGTGGGCTGGTGGGCCGGTAATGCTCGATTCATTGACTTTTCTGGCAAACTGCTGGGAGCCCATGTCGCCCATGCGGGACTAATCACCCTTTGGGCCGGGGCGATGACCTTATTTGAACTGTCTCGCTATAGCCCAGATGTGCCCATGTACGACCAGGGGCTTATTCTGTTGCCTCACCTGGCCACCTATGGCTTCGGCATCGGTGAAGGCGGTGTGATTATTGATACCTATCCATTTTTAGCCGTTGGCATGTTCCATCTGGTGGCCTCAGCGGTGTTAGGCGCAGGTGGTCTCTATCACTCATTTCTGGGGCCAGATCAGCTCAAAAAAGACCGCACCTTTGCGGGCTTTTTTGGTTACGACTGGAAGGACGACCGTAAGATGACCACCATCATTGGCATTCATCTCGTTTTACTCGGTTTGGGTGCCTGGTTGCTTGTAGCCAAGGCCATGTTCTGGGGAGGGTTATACGATCCTGATCTAGGAGCCATGCGAGTGGTCGATCATCCCACCCTGAGTGCCGGAAAGATTTTTGGTTACCTGATCGGTGCCCATGGCGAATCTGGTATGGCCGCGGTGGATAACCTAGAAGACATTGTCGGTGGCCACATCTGGGTGGGGTTAATGTGCGTTCTAGGCGGCATTTGGCATATTGCCACTCGTCCCTTTGGCTGGGCGAAACAGGTGTTGGTCTATAACGGTGAAGCCTACCTATCCTATAGCTTGGGTGCTCTAGCCTATATGGGTATCTTTGCAGGCTACTTTGTCACCGTGAATGACACAGCCTATCCAGAGGTGTTCTACGGACCGCTAGGTTTTTTAGGTAATGCCGACGTGATTCCTGTACGCACTTGGTTAGCGTCATTTCACTTTGCTTTTGGTGGTATGTTGCTGGCCGGGCATCTGTGGCATGCTGTGCGGGCCAGAGCACAGGCTCAGGGCTACAGCTTTGGCAGAGGTGATTTTGTCCTCAGCTACAACCCTGAGGTGGGCACCATGAACACCCCTATCAACAGTTCCGATTTAAGCCTGCTGTGGATTAATAACCTACCGATTTATCGCAAAGGTCTCTCGCCCTTTTCCCGTGGCCTGGAAATTGGCATGGCCCACGGATACTTCCTATTTGGCCCCTTTGCTATTTTGGGGCCCCTACGCAATACAGACTTAGCAGATTTAGCCGGTCTGCTTTCCGCCTGCGGTTTGGTGCTCGCTTTGACCTTGGGCCTATCGCTCTACGGCAGAGCAACGTTTGTTTCCAATAAACCGGTAGGGGGTGAGCTGCCTGAAAACCTCAAGTCTGCCGATGGTTGGAGCCAGTTTGCCACTAGCTTTTTCGTAGGTGGTGCTGGCGGAGCTCTGTTTGCCTATTTGCTCGTCAGCAATGGTGATTTGCTGTTAACTCTGTAGGTGAATAGTGCATCCTTTTAAAAAGAATTATTCTCAATAGCAAATTCCGTGTATACTCATCTAGAGGAAAGTCTTATTGACTTTATTTCTCAATTAGATGGGAACTCGCCAAGGAGACTATGACTCGGTCGCGTGATAGTCTCCACTTTCTTCCAACTTGATTAGTGGAGTTGTTATGGCCAAAGTAGGTTTGTTTTATGGGTCTACTACGGGTAAGACCGCCGATGCTGCTGAGCAGATTCAAGCAGCGCTGGGAGGTGACTCAGTGGTAGATTTGATTGAAATTGAAGATGCAAGTGCTCTAGCTAGTTATGAGTATTTGATCATTGCTTGCCCCACCTGGAATATTGGTGAACTACAGGATGATTGGGCTGCTGTTTTCGATGATCTTGATGATGTTGACTTTAGTGGCAAAACTGTAGCCTACATGGGAACAGGTGACCAGGTGGGTTATTCTGATAACTTTATGGATGCTATGGGGCAATTAGAGGAGAAGATTGCTGGCCTGGGTGGTAAGACTGTTGGCTACTGGTCTGCAGATGGGTATAACCATGAAGCTTCTCTAGCCATTCGTGATGGCAACAAATTTTGTGGTCTAGCGCTTGATGACGATAATGAGTCTGAAAAGACAGAAAATCGGATCAAGACCTGGGCAGCTCAAATCAAGCAAGAAATGTCGATTTAAGCTATCTGATTCCTCCTCTCTGTAGGTAGCTTTTCCTAATGAGTGTGGGCAATGACTGGATTCTTATTTCGTTGAAAAGTTAACGGTCATTGACTACACTCGCACTCTCTGAACTTTGCGTTTTCTCTCTTTTTACGTTTATGACTATTGTTTCTCTGGTTCTACATGCAGTAGGCAATGTGGGAGTGACAATTGGAATCTGTGCAGTTTTACTGTTCTGTGTATGGCGGGTATTTCATACCTTGCAGCAAGGGGCAAATTATGTAAGGAGGCTACATCAGATTCCTTGCAGCCAATGTGCTTATTTCACGGGTGATTATCGTTTGAAATGTACGGTAAATCCCTTCTCTGCATTGACTGAAGAAGCTATTGGTTGTGTCGATTATGCTGCCAACTCGGTTGGGGGTAATCATTTAAACTCTCAGACTAATCTGCCTTATCAACAAATTAAGGAGTTAGTGAAGCGTTAGGTTATTGCGATCTATTCAAAGATCATTTTGCCCGTATCATTTTGCCCGTATAAGTAGATAATTTAGAGCTGGAGCCTAAATAATGCAATCTCAACCAACATTAAATTTGGATGCCGCTCAGGGGAAAAATTCCGTTAGTGTGCTTGGGCGTAGAGATTTCTCATGGCTGCAGGGTAACGCTCGTCTGATCAATCGAACTGAGCTGTTGTTAGGGGCGCATTTAGCCCATGCTGGTTTGATTATGTTTTGGGCCGGGGCATTTACCCTTTTTGAAATTTCTCGCTATGTTTCAGACACGCCCATAGCTGAACAAGGGTTTTTGCTGTTGCCTCGTTTGGTTAATTTAGGTTGGGGTGTGGAGAATGTAGGCACTTGGTTTGCGATCGCAATCCTCCACCTTGTCTCATCAGCTGTCCTAGCCGCAGGCGGTTTATTCCATATTTTTAATCAGCGCTCCATCAACTATGCCGTGGGCAATGACAAAATCATGGCCAAAAAGGAAGGCCTCTGGAGTAACCCCACAACCCTAGGCTTTATTTTGGGACAGCACCTGATTTTCCTAGGCTTTGCCGCATCATTGTTTGTGCTTAAAGCTACACGGTTCGGTGGTATTTACGATCCTGCGTTAGGTACTGTTCATCTGGTAAACAATCCCACCACTAATCCAGCCATTATCTTTGGCTATCTCTTTGGATTTACCCGCCATGGTTGGGATGCCATGGGGATGGCTGCAGTCGATAACCTGCCAGATATTGTTGGCGGACATATTTGGATATCTATTATTTGCATTCTAGGCGGTATTTGGCATACCGTTCGCGCACCCTTTGGCTGGTTCAAACAGCGCTTTATTTATGATGGCCATGTTATCTTGTCTTACAGCCTAGCTGGCGTTGGGCTGATGGCACTGATTTCCATCTTTTTTGTTTTCAATGAAACGGTTTACCCGACTGAACTGGACAGTGCGAAGTTTTTCTTTAAGTTGACAGGTGCAGCCCTTGGGAAAAGAGATTGCCTACGGGGTGCGTTGCCATCGCTCAAAGCAACGAACATTCCAATACCCAAAGAGCAAGGAATGTTCG
>NZ_JAYGIG010000070.1:0-10470 GCF_034932105.1 Leptothoe sp. PORK10 BA2
TGGCAAGCGTTTACTCATTTTCGCATTCAGCATGAAACTGAACGCCTTTATCCACACCGAAACCTACTCGGTGCAGTCGATTGGCCCCTGTTTGCTTGAGTTAGAGCGCGAGACCGGTTACGCCCATGGGCCACCGCCTTAGACTGCCAGCCCTGCGCCCGTAGCCATGGAGCCAGGCCGGAGGGTAACGGGCAGGGTATCGCGAGCACTACGCCGCAAGCAACGCCTGCGTGGTGGGGCCGCGCCCAGGGACAGGCGTTGAGTATGTCAGGCTTGGGTTTTAGTTCTAGTTGTTGCATTGCTGTTATTCACGTTGTTAGCACGCCTAGCCGGTGGCCACTGACTAGGCTGGTTTTCACGTCTGTCACCCGGTCTAAGCTTGCCTTCTCCGACTTCGTGGGGTTCCGCCCCAACTGACCCGTTTCCCGTCTAGTTCCCCGTTGCCGGTTCGTTTCCGTATGGTCCCACGAGGGCTTCTACTCCCATGTGCTTAGTACTATTGTACCGTTTTTAGCGCCAAAAGTGATACAATAAAAGAGTAAAAAGAGAGTTTTTTGAATACCTAAAGTGTATGTATATCAATACTTTTGGGTCTTTAATAAGCTTAACAAAAAACTCTCTTTTAGGTGAGTTGTGTATAGGTGGAATGATCTGGCTGCAACCAGATCATTCCGTGCACATCTTGCCTACCAATTACGCAAAGGAAACAAGATGTACGAGTTAGATTTTAATATCTGCCAGGAACGGCGGGAAAAAGAAGCATCGCAAAAGGCCGAAGAGTGGAGCTTTGCCACGCTGGAGCTAGCGGAGCTAGTGAGGATATGGGGAAAGCAAGCCATTGAAACCGAGCTGGCTAAACTCCCAGACACGCTACCGATGCAGCATCAGCCCCTATGCGCCCAGTGCGTCAGCTGGCGACCACCGCGCCCTTTGCTGTTATCCAATGGCAACACCCATATGAGCCTTGGATTGTGTGAGCTACGAGCAGCCAGCGACCTGGCGCAGATGCCCCAGCACTACGCCTCACGGTGCCGATTCTATTCGCCCGACGTGCCGTTTTAAAAGTCTTGCACCTAAGCGGGAGTGGTGCCCCGCTGTACGCCACATCAAACAAACCAACAAACCTATGAATGAAGCAACTACCGCTACCAATACATTGCAATGGGCAAAGCTCAAGTTTGACCCCAGCGAACCGAGCACCACTAATCCAGAATGGCAGGCCCAGCACTCCACAGTCGTTGTCTTTTCCGATGCCCAAGAACATCGGGTCTACTTTAACCCTGGTCCCCTGTCGGAGCTACAGCGGGGGGATACGGTACTGTGTGAGTACCGCCGAGGTAAATGGAGGATGGCCAGAAACCAGCCACCGGAACTAATGCAGTTACTAGGCCAACGGACTCCAGCGCCGCCACCTTTGGAGACTCCAGCAACACCGACGGCACAGGCTAAGCAGCCAACTAGCCGTGATGTGGCAGACATTGTGGGCATCTTTCAGGAGCTGAAGGCAGCGCTGCCAGAGGCCCAAGAAACGACGATACGGGCGTTTTCGAGCACGTTGTTTATGCAGCGCTGCAAGGACGAGCTACCGTTTTAAGAATCATATGCAGCCTTGACACTCGCTCAGGGCTGCGCCATCGATACCCTTTCGCTCCTTTCCTTTCTTCTCTCTTCTCCTGCAAGAACAGATAGCGAAGCCAACTGACCAATCCCCCACTAGTTTTTTTGGCCCCATATCTTAAAGAAGCGCAGGAACGGAGCGCCCCCTACAACACCTGACGCAAATAGCTAAACCCTCTGTAGTGGAGTGGATGCGCTAGGCTCAGCCCAGGGCCAAAAAAACGAAACTGAAATGTGCCACGGGCACAACAACTCCCTGAACCTTAGAGGCTGATATGACCGAAGACTCCCCCAAGTATCCAAGCTGGATTGACGATGATCGCCCAGTGCCTGATCCAAGTTGGGACTATTACCGGATTTACGCAATTGCGTTGGCATAGCCGCTCTAGTAGAGCATCGCACTCGACCGAGAATCAACCCGACTATTCAGCCAAATATCCAACGAAGAAACGCGCACACCTGAGGCAGATCAGCGCATCCGCGAACGGCTGAAGGAAATAAATCTGCAATGTAATGAACTAATGCAAGCACTCGATTGATAGGCAGCTACTCAACGGATGTCGGCTCCGCTGACATCGCTTTTATAGAACCATGGTCTATTGACCCGACTATTGCGAAATCGGGCCATAGGGCCAGAAGTGCTGTTGCGACTAGATCACAAGCCCCGAATTTTAGGTGCCCCAGGAAAAGTGCTAACTAACGGACGTTGTAAGGGACTTTTTACAGCTTCTTCTCTGGCGTTTTTTCACTCATGAGTGAGCGGTCATATCTGGGCATCATCATCAGCCTGAGGCTTCACTCGATCAACCCTTCAGGGCATCGGCCCTCAGGTCTAAAATGTATTGACAAAACAGTGGTGCCTTTTTGCCAGTTCCCGTCTGTCTATTCGCTGGAAAACGCAGCCGAGCAAACAAACTATCAAAAAAACGTGATTTTGAGTGATCAATTTTGTACCGTGTCGAGTAGTCTATATATACATGTCAATCGACCTACAAAAAAGTGCTGAAAGAAATTTTGGAGAAGCGTTTAGCTGCGCTTGACATATCCAAATATGAGTTAGCTAAAAAGCTTGCTGCTAAGCGCGGTAAGGATAAACCTACTGACGTTTCTAAGCTTGTAGGTAAGTGTTTTGGAGAGCCAGACAATAGGCGCTATACAGATTTGGCTGAACTAATCGAACTAATGGGAGGGGAAGTTGTAGTCCGTTGGCATTCAGTTGAAGAGAACGTAGTGTCTACACCAAAGGCTAGCTAATGGCCTCAGGCGTAAAGTGACACCCATGTACTTGCGTACATATTCGGTTTTTTTGGTATAAAAAACCCCCGTAAGCTCGTAACTTCGGGGGTCATTCAGATTAAAATTTGTAGTCCCATTATGACACATAAATATCAAGGTGCGGTTAAACCTCAATCGCGTCCTAGGCCTGTACGTCATTACAGGTTGACAAATGAAGAATGGTTAAAAGCTGTAAAAGAGCTGAAACCAAGGGAAAGGGACGTTCTTTACTACCTTCGAACCCTTGATCCTTGGGGAGATAAAGATTTAGAAATCGGGGTGCGGCAAATCGCTACTGACCTTGAATGCAGTCCTGGCACCGTCAGCAAAGCCTTAAAAGTTCTAGACCAGAAAGACTGGATTGACCTGGAAATCACAGCAGCCAAGGTCAAACTTAGGACGGATAAATTAGAACCTGATCCAGTAGAGGTGTCGGATAGTCAGTACGTGTTTCCTCCAGGAAACAGTGTTTTGTCCAGGAAACAAGTGTTTCCTCCAGACAACGATCGTTTCCTGGAGGAAACACTTGTTTCCCCCAGGAAACAGTTGGAGGCTGAAACTCAAGCGCAGCAAAGAGTTCAAAGCGCTTTAAACTCTTTAAACGATCTAGACTCTTTAAACAGAGAGAGAGACAGCCAAAATTCCATTTTTGAAATAGAACCGGATTACAGGGATTGGTTACTTGCCAAAGCCAGTCGCTTACCGGAACCGCCCACAATGCGGGAACTGTGGCTAGAAAAGCAGAGCGTCAATCCTGCCAACTTGCGTGAATACGAGGCATGGCAATCGGTGCAGCAGCAAATAGACACGCTTCCGCCGCCGCCGCCCCCAGAACAGCCAGGGCTGGAAGATGTAGACGTAGCGGCGAGGTTGGCCCGTTACCAGAGTCAGTGGGCCGTAGTGGCGATGCGTAAAGGGATCCAAAATGCGATCGCAACCCATCCCGAATGGACTATCGATATCGGGCCTGACGGACCCCGCTGGCAACCACCCCCCCCAGAACACAGTTCTGAGCAACCACCGGAGCCAGAACCCGACGTATCGACGGTATTGCATCGCATTAAAAACGCGAGTTCCCAAGGGGAAGGCTCCGCCAACGCAACCCACAGCCCGATCAGTTCGCAGCTGCAGGCCGACGCTGAACGGTGCCATATCGATATCCCGCTACTCCAGGCAGAATGGGAGTTAGCGGTATCGCCACCGGGCAACGCTGCCGATGATATGCGCCAGGCGGGATAATGCTATGCCAATGGATCGCAGCCTCTACCCCGCTAACTGGGATGAGCTAGCCCTACAAATCAAAACCGAGGCCAATTGGCGTTGCACTAAATGTGGCCGCCCCTGCCGCCAGCCTGGGGAAGCTGTCAGCGCCCTATACGAGCGGCTGCCAGATAGCTGGAAACCCTTATGGTGGGAGGTTATTGGCGATGTTCGAGAGCCGAGACCAGGACGATTTAAGTTGACGGTGGCGCATCTGGATCACGTCCCCCAGAACTGCGATCGCACCAACCTAAAAGCGCTGTGTGCCCCCTGCCATGGCACCTATGACCTCAAGCAAATGGGTCGTAAGCGTGTGCTCAAAGCCGAACGCCATGGGCAGCTGCGGACGGATGACATCCTAAACGGGGCACAGCTGGCGCTGTTGCCGGAGCTGGTGGTTTATCAGCGTGTGGATCTGCGTTCTGGGGGAAAGCGGACGATGGTGCCTAAGCCGCTGGATTCTGCAGAGAATCGGCGAAAGCATCGGGCTCATGGTCATGCTTCAGGCTGGATAGAAGAGCGGATAGGCAATCGGGGGCGGAAGCAGCCGAGCGTAAGCTACTACTACCGTTGGGATTCGCCCAGAGGTAGGGTGAGCGAGTATATACGGGCGAGTAAGCTGGCGCGGGTGACGGGGCTGATTGAGGCTGAGCGGCCTGCGTTGGAGGTTTTGCGGGTGGTGGTGGATGGAAAGCGAAAGGTTTCAGGAGTTTCTGCGGAGTTGCTCGGTAAATGACCCAAAATCCTATCAGGAGAAGCATCAGGTAGGCTTGATGAGTTAAGCAGGTGTATGGGGAGTTTGGCGTATGGAGTTGGTCTATGAAAGCTGCTGAGGTGTTGCGACGGTATGAAGCCGGTGAGCGAGACTTCAAGGGGGTAAACCTGAGAGGTCAAAACTTTAAAGGAAAAGATTTATCTGGGGCAGACTTTAGCGGGGCTGATATTCGTAGTACGAACTTCACCAATGCAAATTTAAAAGGGACGAACTTTACCCAGGCTAAAGCTGGATTGCAGAAGCGTTGGGCGATTGGATTAGTTGTTATCTCATGGTTACTATCAGTCCTTTCAGGATTGTTCTCAGCATTCACTGGATATTTCGTTTCACTGATATTTGATTCCAGTGACCTAGACAATCAAGTTGCAGGATGGGTTTCATTAGCGGTTATTGTTGTATTCTTGTTTTTGCTACTCCGTAGAGGTGTTGTAGCCGTAGCCGTAGCCGTAGCCGTAGCCGTAGCCGTAGCCGTAGCCGTAGCCGGAGCCGTAGCCGTAGCCGGAGCCGGAGCCGTAGCCGGAGCCGGAGCCGTAGCCGTAGCCGTAGCCGTAGCCGTAGCCGTAGCCGTAGCCTTAGCCGTAGCCGGAGCCGGAGCCGGAGCCGTAGCCGGAGCCGTAGCCGGAGCCGTAGCCGTAGCCGTAGCCGTAGCCGTAGCCGGAGCCGTAGCCGTAGCCTTAGCCTTAGCCGTAGCCGTAGCCGGAGCCGTAGCCCTGACGTTGGTGAGTGCTTATATTGGCTGGCGAGCGCTAAAGGGCGATCATCGAGATGCGTGGATACGGTCTGTTGCCATCGCGTTTGCAGCTATTGGGGGAACTAGTTTTCGTGGGGCCACGCTCACCGATGCTGATTTCTCTCACGCACGTTTTAAAAGCACTGACCTCAGACGAGCTGTGCTACTCCGTACCCGTTGGCGAGACGCCGAAAAGCTGGATCGTGTGCGCCCAGGCGAGACCTATCTCAACAATCCTAAAATTCGTGAGTTGGTGCTGACTGGCAACGGTCAGGGGCAATCCTATGACTATCTTCTCAATCTCACAGGCATTAACCTGCAAGGGGCTAACCTGGTCAAAGCGGACTTCACCGGCTCTAATCTCAAAGACGGAGCGCTGCAGGGGGCTAACCTCGCCAACGCTAGTTTTATCGGCGCTAACCTTAACGGTGCCTACCTGCAAGATGCAGACCTGACCAACGCCCATCTGGCACAAACCCAGCTAGACGAGGCCGACCTCACCGGCACCACCCTCACCGGAGCCTGCATCGAAGACTGGGGCATTACCACCCGCACCAAACTCCACGGCATCCGCTGTGACTATGTGTACATGCGTTTGCTCTCTGAGCGCAGACCCGACCAAAACCCTCACCGTAAGCCCGATGATTGGGACAAAACCTTTGCCGACGGTGAGTTTGTGGACTTCATCGCGCCGATGGTCGAAACCCTCGACCTCTACCACAACCAGACCGCAGACCCCCGCGCCGTTGCCATTGCCTTCAGCGACCTCCGCCAACAAAACCCCGATGCCGACCTGGAAATCATATCCATGGAGAAACGAGGCCAGCACTTAGACAAGTTCAACCTCCGAGTCCGCACCAATCCCCAGGCCGACCTATCCCAACTCCATCACCAATACTTCGCGCAATACGAGCATTTACTAACCCTGCCTCCGCAAGCCTTGGTCGCCCTCCTAATGGAAAAAGAAGGCAGCTCCCAGAGGCTAGCAGGACTACTAGAAACAGCCATCGCTCAACCCAAAACCCAAATCGGAAGCTATCAAAACCAAGGAGATACCACCGTGTCAGAACAAGGCTCTAATGCTCCCAAGTACAATCTCAGCAACGCCCAGTTCGCAGGCGGCTTCGCCGAAACCGTCCACGGCAACCAAGTCGGCGGCACCATCAACAACGCCGCCGAAACGCGCTCCCTCGCCGAGGCCGCCGCTGAAATCCAAAGCCTACTCAAACAGCTAGAGCAAACCGCCCCAGCTGAGACCATGGCCGAAAAGATGACCCTGGCTACCCAAGCCATTACCCAAATCGAATCCGACCCAACCCTCAAACAACGTGCCGTTGCTGCCCTCACCGCTGGTGGTATAAAAGCCTTTGAAAAGGCGATTGATCATCCTGTCGCCGCTTTCGTTGTCGGGGCGGTTGAGGAGTGGAAAAAGTCGTAGCTGGCGCGGGTGGCGAGGCTCATTGAGGCGGAGCGGCCTGCGTTGGAGGTGTTGAGGGTTGTTGTTGAAGGTAAGCGAAAGGTTTCTGGTGTGTCGGCTCAGTTGTTGAGGTGAGGGTGGTGGAGTGGCTAATCAGGAGCATTTAGAACGACTAGAGCAAGGGGTTTCAGTATGGAATCAGTGGAGAGAATATAACCCAAAGGTTGAACCTGATCTGAATGGAGCCAATCTGAGTAGGTTCGATTTGAATGGAGCTAATCTGAGTCGAGTTAGGTTGTGTAGAGCTAATCTGAGTGAAGCCAGTCTGAGCCGAGCTAATCTGTGTGAGGTCAAGCTGTGGAATTCTAATCTATATGAAACCAATCTGAGTGAAGCGAATTTGTGGAGAGCTGAGCTTCATAAAGCGAACCTGGATAAAACTAATTTGAGTAGTGCAAATTTGCGTGACGCTAATTTGCAGGATGCTGATCTGCGTGGCGTGAATCTGAGTGGTGTTGATTTGCGTGATATCAATCTGAATCGCCTGGATCTGCGTGGGGTGAATCTGAGTGGAGTCGATTTGCGTGATGTTGATTTGAGTGGGGTGATTTTACGTGAAACCAGCTTGAGTGGTGCGAATTTGAGTGGAGTCGATCTGAGTGAGTTTGATTTGCGTGATGTTGATCTACGTAAAGCCAATTTGAATGGGGTGATTTTACGTGATGCTAATCTGCGTGGTGCGAATTTGAGTGGAGTCAATCTATGTAGCTTTGACCTGAGTGGAGTCGATCTGCGCGGTGTGAATTTGAGCGGTGTTGATTTGCGTGGCTTTGATTTATGCAGAAGGGACTTGCGTGAAGTCAATTTAAGTAGTGCGAATCTAAGTGGCTCTGATCTAAATAGCGCTAACTTAAGTGATGCAAATTTGAGTAGCGCTAACTTAAGCGATGCAAATTTGAGTGCAGCTCAAATCTTGGGAACTGGTTTTGAGCAAGCGGTATTCACAGGAGCCTGCTTAAAAGATTGCAATAGTAACAGTGCTACGAGATTTGATGATGCAATTTGTGAATACATCTATCTCCAACCCAAGCAGCAAGAGCGTCGTCCTAGAGAAGGCAACTTTAAACCAGGTGAATTTTCGGCTCTATTTCAGAGGGCTGTGGACACTGTCGATCTCATTTTCAAAGACGGTATTGACTGGCGAGCCTTTTTTCAATCCTTTCAAAAACTCCACAGTCAATATTCTGATCACGATCTCTTCATTCAAGCTATTGAGAAGAAACGACATGATGCTTTTGTTGTACGTCTAGCGGTGCCGCCAGAGGTTGATAAAACCGTTATTGAGAGCCGGGCAAAAGAACTCTATATATTTGAGATTAAAGCTTTAGAAACTCAGTACGAAGAACGTTTGCGATTACAAGGACAACATTTAGAGGACGCACGTCAGACAATTGAAGTAGAGCGTCGAGAAAAAGCCACACTGATGGGAGTGATGACCACCATGGCCAACAGTCAGCAAGGACCAAAATATGACCTTAGCAACGCCCAATTCGCCGGAGGCTTCGCCGAAACCGTTCAGGGCAACCAGTACGGCGGCGTAATCAACAACTACGGCTCTAACACCGCCGACATCACCCGCCTACTCACCGCCCTCCGCGACCAGGCCCAAGCCTTCCCCACCGACCAAAAAGACGAAGCCAACGACACCCTCGACGACCTAGAACGCGACCTCGCAGAGGAGCAGCCCGACTCAGGCCGCATCGGTCGGCGTTTAAAGAGGCTAGTTGCGATCGCAACTACACTCACCATCGGTGCCACCGCCTTCACCGCTGACCTGGCGCAGCTGGCCGACGTCCTCAACGTGCCGCTACCTCAGATAGAGCAGGTTCAGCCGGAGCAGCTGCCGCCGTCGGGGACTCCGTAAGTTGCTGTGGCCATAGATTATCGTGGAGGTTGCTGTGGCTGTTGATCCGTTGGTGGTTTCTGAGGTGGATCAGGAATTAAGCCCAGCTGCTTCTGCAATTTAATAGGGACGTTTTTGGCCTGAGTAAATTTCTCTTTTGTAGGCCAAATTGTTGCTTTGCCGAAGACAATTTTGTAGAGGTCTGCCCCAAAGAGTCTGGACTCACAAAGGTAGGCTCCATTGAGGTCGGCTTCTGTAAGGTTGGCCTCAAAGAGGTTGGCCCTAGTGAGGTAGGCTTGTTCAAGGTCGGCCCCGAAGAGGTTACCCTCAAAGAGGTTGGCTCCTCTAAGGTTGGCTCCTCTGAGGTTGGCCCTAGTGAGGTTGGCTCTTCCCAGGTTGGCCCTAGTGAGGTTGGTCCCTTCAAGGTTGGCCCCTTCAAGGTTGGCCCCTTTGAGGTTAGCCCCTTTGAGGTTGGCTCTTCCCAGGTTGGCCCTAGTGAGGTTGGTCCCTTCAAGGTTGGCCCCTTTGAGGTTAGCCCCTTTGAGGTTGGCCCCTTTGAGGTTAGCCGCGTTGAGATCGAGCTTTAATTTACTAATGATTTCGGCTTCTGCCAGAAATCGAATCACACTACTTTTGCGGTCTATATCGTTTTCAAATCGTCTCAAAATCGACAACGTTCTGGCTCGGATAACATCCAGTGAGGCTGCTAATAGCTCTTTGCTTTCAGGAGAAGCGTCATCGCCTTTGCTGGCAATGGCCATTAGGTTTTTATCAACCAGCAGCGTTGATATGCGATCAAAGTAAAGTTGCAATACTTCTTCTCGGGTTTCGTCTGCATCCTGCTCCCGCTGCTGGCTAGCTACTTTCTCGGCCTGCTCTCGCTGCTCCTTGGTTGCTTGCTCGGCTTGCGTCTGCTGAGATTTCTGAAACCAGGCTCCTAATATTGCTAAGACCACTGGCACTCCTAATAACTGCAGCCCATCCCAAAAGGACTTACTCGGGTCCTGAATAATGATTGTTTCTGTAGATGTATTTTTGTTGTCGCCACCGTCCCTTTCGATAGTAACGACAGCGATTTCATCGTTGGTAATGCCCCAGAATCCAGCTAAAAACTCAGTCCTGTAGATCTGCCATACGACACCCCCCCAGACGATAGAGGCTGCCAAAATCAACGGCCATCGTTTGGACTGGTTGAGCCGTTCTCTGCTCCGTTCGACCTTACCTAGCTGCTGCCTGATAATTCTATTCAAAGGTTGGTTGATGCGAGTAAAGCCTACTCGTGATGATACATGTCAAACCCCCATCAATTAAGGAATCTTGAATCAATCTGAGGCTAACTTGCTCTGGCTTAACTGCCCAGCACCCTGTAAGTTGCCGCTGCAACCGTCCTTTCCTAACTATCACTAACCACCCATTTCATAGGGCATTAGCTACTAGGAGAAATCCTCGGCTAGTGTCCTTCTTTTTTGTCGATTGCTCAGATTAAATTCCAT
>NZ_JAYGIG010000071.1:0-10352 GCF_034932105.1 Leptothoe sp. PORK10 BA2
CAGACTGCAGGTGACCGGTGCTCAATGGAATGAAGAGACGTTGCCGCAAATGCTCAAGTTGAGATCCGCTTATCTCAATCAACAACTGGATTATTTTTCATCCGCCAGCGGATGACGTGCTCCCGTTGCCTAGAGATGCTTTGGCACTCATGGTGCCAAACATAGCTTTAGTGATCGGTATTTTCAGGGGTGCCTAGGACGACCAACGATAGATGATGGCCACATCTAAAAGGAACCCAACAGCTGTTGGGTTCTAACCTAGCAGTTCCATTTTGGATGTTTCATTTTGGATGAGATTTGGCTAGTGGGTTGATGTAGTGAGATTGTTGTGTTTCAGTACTGTCTCATGGGAGAGATTCCTGCTCTCGAATGGTAAACGTCTCCTTGGAGGGGCAACGGGGTGGGTTAACCGACGCTAATCCCCCACCTTTGAGTCATCATCCATGATGGACAGACATCAAATGATCTCCTAAGCTTTAGTAATAAGACATCATGGGTATTGGCCCCTTAGGTAGCAAGTAGTATGACAGATGTGAGGTCTCCAGAGCAGTCTGGGGAGACGCTGTTGACAGCTGTAGAGACTTTGGGGACGACTTCTCGGAAGTTGACGTATCGTGCGATCGCAATCTATCTAATCGGCTTTGGCACATTGGCTGGGGCCGCTGGTTGGACCTATCTGCGCTATCGCGGTACCCAGGCCGAAACGATTTCGGTGCCGCTATACCAGGTGGAACGTGCTGCCGTAGAGCTAACCGTCTCCGCCAGCGGCACCCTGGCCTTGGGCGGTCAGCAAACCTTGAAGTCCCCCCAGAATGAGGCCACGGTGGAGCAAGTGCTGGTGGAGGTGCGCAGCCTAGTGGAGAAGGGACAGCCGCTGGTGGTGCTGCGCGATCGCAGCAAAGAGCAGGAGGTGAGATCGCAGCAGGTCGAAATCCAAAAAGTGCAGCTAGACCTGAGCCGCAACCAAGAAAAAGTGACTGAGGTCCAGCAACAAGTGGCAGCGGCGCTGGAACAGTACCAAGAATCGCAGCAGCTGTTAGCCCAGGGATTTCTGTCCGAAGACGAGGTGCGAGATGACCAAGAGGCCCTCGATCAGGTGCGATCGCAGTTAAAAGACGCGCAGTTAACGGTCACGAAAACCGAGTTAGACCTGAAGACCGCCACGGAAACCCTGGCTTTACTGGAACAGCAGTTCAACGATCGGATGGTGGTTTCCCCCATCGATGGGGTGGTGCTGGAGGTGCAAGCCTCCGCCGGGGCCGCCATTGCCACGGATACCGATCTCCTCACCCTGGGGGACCCCAGCCAAGAAATTGTTAATCTGCAGCTCTCCACCTTGGATGCAGCCAAGGTGAGTATTAATCAACCCACTAGGGTGCGGGCCATTGGACCCGATGCCCAGGATTATGGTGGGCGGGTGGTGGCCCTTTCCCCCCAGGCTTTAAATCCCGGCGGGGGGAATGACAATGCCCAAGAGGGCCAAGCCAGGGTCAACGCCACGGTGCAGCTAGACCAGGCCAGTCAAACCCTGATTCCCGGAAGTTTTGTCAGTGTCGAAATCATTACGGAGCAGCAGAAAAACGTTTTAGTGGTGCCCCCGGAAGCGGTGCAGCGGGATGGGGGTGAGACCTTTGTATGGCTGCGCAATCAGCGCGGGAATGCGGAAAAACGCCCGGTTGACTTGGGTTTACAGGGGTTAGACCTGTTTGCCGTAACGTCAGGGCTGAGCCAGGGGGATGAGATTGCCCTAGTGCCCCCCACCCTGACCATTGCACCGGGAATGCCGATTACGGATCCAACCACCTTGCCAGAGTCTGCTCCATTTGAGGAAGTAACGCCCTAACAAGCAATACCCTCACCAGACATACCCTAAGCCATAGACCCTCTGACAAGCAGACCCCCTGAGAAATAAACACCATGGGACTCCCCTTACCTGATCTATTGCTCATGACCTGGCGCTCGCTGACCAACCAGTGGCTGCGTTCTGGCCTGACTGCCTTTGGGGTGTTTATGGGGGTGGGGGCCGTCAGCGCCACCCTCAATATTCAAGCCATCACCCGTGAACAGATTGAGCTGAAACTGGCGGCTAGGGATCAGCCCTTTGTGATTCCCCATATCTGGGCTAGGGAAGGGCCTGAGCCCGAGATTAATGCCGCCACCCAAAAATCTCTCCAAGACTCCATTGCTGAAATTCGCACCATTAGCTCCATCAGCCAGGTTTTCAATGTGAGCAATGTACAATATGAGGCCCAGGAAGTTGAGGTTAATGCCCGGAGTGTGTCCCTAAACTATCTGGATACTACGGGACGGAATGTATTACAGGGGCGTTTTTTTGACCAGGCAGATGCGGAGCAGTATCGGCCTGTGGTCCTGGTGGATGAACAGCTGGCCGACAATCTATTCCAAGGAGAGTCGCCGCTCAATAAGGCGATTTACGCCAGTGGTAATCGATTTGTGGTGATCGGCGTGATGGAAACCAAGTCAAATTCTGACTGGGAGTCCGCTGGGGAACTGTGGATGACCGAGACCTATGCCTCCGTCTTGTCCGGCGGATATAACTACGATCAGCTCCAAATTAGTGCCCATTCCCTGACTCAAATTAATACCTTAAGCGAGGCGGTCGAAAATTTCCTATTGGAGAGTTATCCCCAAGCAGAGGTGTATATGCAGAGCAATGCCGAAGATTTGTTGGAAGATCTAGAGGTGCAACAAATTGCCTCAGCGGCCCTCGCGGCCGTTGGGCTGATTGCGTTGGTGATTGGTGGGGTGGGCATTGCCAACATTACCGTCGCCGCTGTGCTGGAGCGCACCAAGGAAATCGGCATTCGCCGCGCCATCGGGGCCTCAAAATTGGAAGTCATGGGGCAGTTTATCCTAGAGGCGATGATTTTGAGTTTATTGGGTGGGGTAGCCGCCGTTGGCACAGTTCATGGCCTGACCCGAGTGGCCACCACCGTGGTGATTGAAGCTCCCTATAAATTCTCACCCCGGAATGCGGCCCTATCCATGGGAGCCGCCTTGGCGGTGGGGGTGGGGGCAAGTTTTATTCCAGCCCTGCGGGCCACCCAGATCGATATTGTCAAAGCCCTGCGGAGTGACTAATGCGAAACCAGATGCGGAAACAACCACCACAGTGCCACCGGCTAAAAACGGTTTTGTTAGTTAGTTTTCTAACCATAGCCGTTGGCCCCCCAGGATTGGCCCAGACCGGTTTACCGGAACTGCCACCACTCCAGGAAGCACCGGCTCCCAGGGCTGAACCACCCGTAGATGAAATCCTGCCTACGCCCCAAGGAGAAAATGCTACAACTGAAAATGCTGTTGATCAAACCCTATCTCTGACGGCCACCGATGTGGTTACGCTACTACTGCAAAACAACCGTGAACTTAAAAATTCCGTGTTGGACAGAATATCCCAACAACAAGAGTTGCGGGAAGCGGAGAGTATTTTTTCTCCAGACTTCACCCCCACATTAAGTCTCGAAATTAGTGATGCTTCTGGAACCGATACGGATATTACCCAGGAAACTCGCCTCGGGGCAGAACTGCTCACTCCCCTGGGCACCACGATGCAGGTGACGGTTGATATATTTGAAGACCAAGAAGTTGAACTGACGGTGACCCAGCCTTTACTACGAGGCTTTGGCCGAGAGGTAACTACTGCCCCCTTGCAAGTTGCGCGGTTACAGGAAACGAGTAACCAGCTGGATTTGCGACAACGACTCATTTCGGATATTACCGGTAGCATCACCACTTACCATGCGTTGATTCGGGCCCAGGCGAGCCTGCGCATTCAAAAACTGTCCTTTGATACTCAACAACAACAGCGGCAGTCCGTTGAAGCGCTGGTAAAAGCAGGGCGACGGGCGCGGTTTGAGCTGGTGGAAATTGACGCTAACCTGGCTGAGACTGAAACGGGGGTATTGGAAGCGGTGAATAATTTGGAACAGGCCAAATCGGATTTGTTAGAGCTGTTGGATTTAGCAGACTCCTCCATCGAAATTACAATTCCTGAAGAAACCCTGGCCACCTTGAGCACCGTTGACCAACCGTCGAGGGTACCGTCCCTAGATGAACTGGTTACGGTGGCCTATGCCAATCGGCCAGACTACCAGCAGGCGCAGCTAGGGTTGCAAATAGCCGAAATCAACGGGGTGGTTGCCGCCGATAATCGCCGTTGGAATTTGGATGTGCGGGCCAATGTCAGTGAGGGAGATTTATCGGCAGCGTCAACGGAGCTGGTGTTAACCCGTTTATTAGAGGATGAATCGACGGAAACGGCGTTTCAGAGTAACAAGGTAACCCAACAACAGCTGCGCAACAATTTGGAAAGCCTTAGGGCGGATATTCGGCGGGAGGTGGCGGATCAATTGCGCAATGTAGATTCTGCGCGTAATCGCATTGAGTCGACTCGTTTGGCCCGCGAGCTGGCGATTCAGCGGTTGGAAAATGCTAGGGCTAGGGCCAGCTTGGGACGGACCCAGGACATTTTTGAAGTACTTGAGCTCCAAAATGCAGTGGTGGAGGCGCAGAATAGTGAGGTGAATGCGGCGATTGATTTGGCGGATGCGATCGCAACCCTAAATCAGTCCCTCGGCACCACGCTCACCGTCTGGGCGGATCAGGTGGAAGCCAGTCAGCTATTGGTCACGCCAGTCTTTTCGGAGCTTTGATGGGAGCTGTCAGCCGCCCCATGGTCCGTGAGACTGTCAAGACAAAACCCCTCAGTTAAGTGACGACTAACGAAGGGGTTTTACGCTATTGAGTCAATGCCTATCGCTAAGGGCTAACGAATGGCTGGCTTAGAAAAGAAAGCGTAGACCTAGCACTGCTGCAGCACTGAGGGCCATCAATACAGCTAACAGTAAATCCTGCGCATGCTGCTGATCATCGGTAGGCATGTTGGCAGCATATACGGCAACTTTAACTTCGTCCTGGTGATGAATATGCATTTTTAATGATCCTTTTTTAAATGTTCGGCAGGCAGCAGGTCTAAACAAAGCCAGCACCCGCCTAAGGACTAGAAGCAAAAATTGGGGAAACCCAACATCACTGAACCAGAGCCATGACTCCCAAGAGTTTTGCCTCAACTGTTCGGTATTTATGCCTAAACCTATAGCTTAGTATTACATATACAAATGTAAACCTGATCCAGATCACTTCACTGCCAGCAGACGTTTTTCTTGAAAGCCATAGACAGCAATTGCTACCACCAATTATTAAGAGAAGGTTATAAGTTGCCTGTCAAATAATTTAAATGCGCTCACTGGCCAATACAAGAAAAATTCCCAGGATCTAACCGAAATTGTTTTGAGAGGGGGTGTTTTTAAAATTAGAGCAACGTCCCCTGCTCTATCGCCATCAGCCTACTCTATTGCCATCATGAAGTATCTACCCATGCAGCTAACCTATCGCGGTGTGCAGTATCTGCCCTCTAACGAGACTGTCAACTTTAAGTCGATTCTTCAGCCTGAGAAAGTTTATCGTGGCGTTTGTTTCCAAGCAAAACAAGGCCAGAGTCGATTGACTAAGCGAGGCATTCAGCTAACCTATCGCGGCGTGAACTACACTATATAAAACAATCATGCTACCAGCGTTCATGTAGCGCAGTGAAAAGCTTCTGGCAGCATTGTCAGGAGCTTTTTTTAACGATGAAATGAAAGCCAGGGAGGAGATCCTGTAGAATCCCCTCCCTGGTCAAGATCTGAATCAGGATTGCTCACTACCTTCAGCTAATGCTTTTTGCTGGATTGTCGACGAATGATGATAATGTCACCATCCTGATACTCAGGGCTCTTCGCAGGTTTTTCTTTAGGGGGCTTGCCCGTGCTAGCTATTCTGGAGAGCAGCAGCATTAGGATGAAAGGTAATGAAATAAACAGGACGGGGGACATGGCTTTATCTCCTAAAAACTAGGGTCAGGGGACATTGAATCTGAGCCTAAGGACATCTCTTTCCTTGGCTGGCACATATCGCTCAACTCGATCAGCAACGGCAAACAAGTCGCAATCAAGGCCTGATCGATCTCTGTGGCATCTAATGTAATACGTATGGGAACGGGCTGATTGTGTCGCAGTCAGTTGTTTAATTGGCCCAGGTATTTGAGTGAAAACACTGGAAAAAACTGGTTAAAACTCGCATTGCCTCAAAAGCATTGTATAGGTTGGCACCTTGTGGCGATATACCCCGCAAGGGTACTTTTCTCAACTGACAAAAAACCGTTGACTGCATCTGGAGTCAACGGTTTTGTTTTTCGATATATTTCGCTGGGATAACGATTGCCTGCCTAATCCGTCACAGCACCTCATGGGTCCTTTTACTTAACCACACATTAAACTTAGTTCGTCGCCACGGTAGGGGATGGGAACGTTAATAACCCATGTGTGTTTGGCCCAGAGCACTGAACTGACTAAATCAGTCAGTTTAGGCAACTACAGAACTCATCTGTGCTTGTCTGGGATCGAACTCCCTGGGAAATTGTGTGACGCCCGGTATATAGTCAGCATTTTTCAGATTGGCATCTTGTAAGCTGACATCCCTTAGGTCCGTGCCGATTAGCATGGCCCCACGTAAATCTGCATTGTGTAAATCCACCTGGCTAAGCTTGGCATAGCTTAGGTCAACGCCGCGCAGATTGGCCTGGCTCAAGTCGATGTTGCTGAGGTCGCTATAGCTCAGATCCGCACCTTTTAGATCCGCATAGCTAAGGTTGGCGTCAGCTAGAGATAATCCAGAAAAGTCTCGCTGACCGTGACGGTAGTTTTGAAGCAGTGTGTTAATTTCAGACATGGAGTATACCTTTATTCGGCGGCTAGGACATGGGCATGGGGGCTTGTTAGAGATAGCTGGGCGTCAGGCTGCTGACAGGCGGCCATGGTTTTAACATGCTCCATCTCATCGTCACGGATAGCAACAAATACATCGTAGAGATTGTCGATTTTTGGGCGACGTTCTTCCGGTAGGCGGGCTGTTTGAAACTCATCAAACATGTAAAGATCCCCATCGCGGTAGTAGCTAATGGCGATCTGGGGAGCAGGCTGCTGTTTAAGGGCTACCCCATCTGATGTCAGAAATTTGTCATAACTTGCATAGGCATGTTCTTCGACCATTTCCATAAAGTGATAGGCCGCATTGGGATTGACAATATAGATGCTGACAATGATCCAGTAGTAAAGCAGCGCTACATGACGGGCCAGAAAACGATCAATCCATTGGCTATTGCCGCCTAACTCTTCCATGATGAGCAAATGGTGTAGCTCATTCCAAGATTCGGCAAAGTGAACTTTAAGCCAGTCAACTTTGCGCCACCAGCCTAGGGTTTCGTAGAGATGTAAGACTGATAGATAGGAGAAATATGGGACTCGGGCAACGGTCTCTAAAACGTAAAAGCGTGGATAGGGTCGTTTTTTGTAAACTGTGTTGATGACAAAGACAAGAATACCTACGAGCGCTTTAATCATGGTGAGTTCTCCAAGAGGTTAGAGAGAGTTTGGTAGAGAGTGTCCCAGGTCGTTGGTGAGGTGGACTAATAGGTCTGTGAACTTGGGTCCCATATAATTTAGCGACTTCTTGAATTGATGGGGATGGTTCTTGACATCTGGTAATAGACAACAGAGTTGTTGTTAAAAGATGGCAAACCATTTGGTATCAAATTGCTCTAGTTTTTTGTTGTGGGAGATATTGCTTCTATTGAGCCAGGCCCTTGTTACTACGGGCAAGGCTAGGTGAAAGGAGCTGGACAAATCAATGAGCGGTTGGTATTTTGTGCCGATGCTGACTCCCACGGATACCGATTAACTACAGTTCCCGACTTAGGGATCGATCCCTGGGTTTACATTGCGATCCCGAGTTCCCGACCCCATGACCTACTGTTCAATCCCTGATTTAGGCCTGATTTAGGGTTGATGCAGCCCATAGACTTTGATGGCCGTTAATTTACGTTTTCCAACCAAATTGATTTTTGAGGGCCATTACGTCGAAAAATATTGAAAAACATAGATGATTTCAGCTGGGCTGCGACTGGAACCGTTAGCCTTCACAAGGACCGTATTTAGAAACGCTAGTAAGACGACGACCTATGGCACAATCCTCTAACTCACAGCCTGCTATCGAGTCGATTCTGCAGGAGCAGCGACTGTTTGAGCCGCCCGCTGAGTTTGCGGCAGCGGCAACTATTTCTGGGGCTGACCAATACCAGCTGCTCTATGATCGGGCTGCCGCTGACCCCGCTGCGTTCTGGGCAGAACTAGCGGAGCAAGAGCTGCATTGGTTCAAAAAATGGGATACCGTCCTGGACTGGCAGCCTCCCTTTGCCAAATGGTTTGTCGGTGGCAAAATCAATATTTCCTATAACTGTCTAGATCGCCATCTGGATACTCCCCGTCGGGATAAGCCCGCTCTCGTTTGGGAAGGAGAACCCGGTGATGCCCGCATCCTCACCTATGCCGAGCTGCATGGTGAAGTGTGCCAAATGGCCAATGTGCTCAAGGACATGGGTGTGACCAAGGGTGACCGGGTGGGCATTTACATGCCGATGGTGCCGGAGGCGGCGGTGGCCATGCTGGCCTGTGCCCGCATTGGTGCGGCTCATACGGTGGTGTTTGGCGGCTTTAGCTCTGAGGCCCTGCGGGACCGCTTAAATGACGCGGCGGCCAAAGTGGTCATCACCGCTGATGGGGGTTTTCGTAAGGATAAGGCGATGGCGCTGAAGCCTGCGGTGGATCAGGCACTAGCAGATAATGCCGTACCCAGTGTGACCAATGTATTGGTGGTACAGCGCACTAAGCAGGATGTGGACTGGACCGATGGTCGCGATGTGTGGTGGCATGAGGTGCAGCCCGATGCATCCAAAGACTGCGTGGCAGAACCCATGGATAGTGAGGATCTGCTGTTTATTCTCTACACCAGTGGGACCACTGGGAAGCCGAAGGGAGTAGTCCACACGACCGGTGGCTATAACCTTTACACCCACACCACATTTAAGTGGACCTTTGACATTAAAGAGCATGATGTCTACTGGTGTACGGCAGATGTGGGCTGGATTACGGGCCATAGCTACATTGTGTACGGTCCCCTGTCCAACGGTGCCACCAGTGTGATGTACGAAGGGGCACCCCGGCCGTCAAACCCTGGCTGTTTCTGGGATGTGGTGGAGAAGTATAAGGTGACTATTTTCTATACCGCTCCTACGGCGATTCGTGCCTTTTTGAAAATGGGTGATCAGCATCCCAATGCTCGCGATCTGTCGTCTCTAAGGATTTTGGGTACGGTGGGTGAACCCATTAACCCCGAGGCTTGGATGTGGTACCACCGGGTGATTGGTGGGGAGAACTGCCCGATTGTTGATACCTGGTGGCAGACGGAGACGGGGGGCTTTATGATTACGCCGCTGCCGGGGGCGATCGCAACTAAACCCGGTTCAGCCACCAAGCCTTTCCCTGGCATCCTGGCGGACATTGTCGATGCCGAGGGCAACTCTGTCCCCGCCAACGAAGGGGGCTATCTGGTGATCAAGCATCCTTGGCCCAGTATGATGCGCACGGTGTATGGCGATGACGATCGGTTCCGCCGCACCTACTGGGAGTACATTCCCCCTAAAGATGGAAAATACGTCTACTTTGCAGGTGATGGTGCTCGCAAGGATGAAGACGGCTACTTCTGGATTATGGGCCGTACCGATGATGTACTCAACGTGTCGGGGCACCGCCTGGGCACCATGGAAATTGAGTCGGCGCTGGTCTCTCACCCAGCGGTGGCGGAAGCCGCCGTCGTGGGTCGCAAGGATGACCTCAAGGGGGAAGATGTATTTGCTTTTGTGATTTTGGAAGATAGCCACAGCCCCAGCGATGAGCTGAAGGCTGAACTCAAGAATCATGTGGTGAAGGAGATTGGTGCGATCGCAAGACCCGGCGAAATCCGATTTGCCGATGGATTACCGAAAACCCGCTCTGGCAAGATCATTCGTCGCTTTCTACGCAACCTAGCCAGTGGCGAAGAACTCGTCGGCGATGCCACCACCATGGAAGACCAAAGCGTTCTAGAGAAGCTGCGGACTGACGAATAACCCACGGCTAATTCCCGGCCAATTTGAAACCTGGAGCTTGCCCCTAGGTTTCAACGACCCTTTTAGACAGGGGTTTGAAATTTTATGATTTCAAACCCCTTTAATGTTCTGGGAAAAATCTTCAGTTAACAGTCTTCTAGTCAAGCATCGACCCAATACGGTCAGGGCGAACGCATACGTTTCTTTACAATTTGGGTGAAGTGCTAGAAGCCTTTACTTGAGCCAATACCTTAAGCAGATATCGGTCATCCCAGCCTGCTTTCATGCGCTTGGCGTGGGTGCCACATTT
>NZ_JAYGIG010000072.1:0-10067 GCF_034932105.1 Leptothoe sp. PORK10 BA2
TGTTCTGCCGTATTCGCGGTTACCTATCCACTCTACGCAAACAGGGGCATAACGTTCTGGATGCCCTCATGGGATTGTTCTCTGGAAACCCTATAACTCTCCTACCCCAGCCTGAGTAGTTACAATTTGGCTCGATATCAAGAATCTCTGAATCGGATTAGAGAAATACGATAAACGAATTATGTGAGAATTCTGAATTAATTGAGGCATTTACAAGTGATGTACATGGGGAAACAATTATGGCTATGAGTCGAACTTTGAAGCTGTTGGTTGTTATTCTTTGTTTTTTATTTTCATGTCTAGTGTTTCCCTCTAGCAATGCTCAGCAACTTAATTCAATGACTGTTGATGACTACTATGAGCAAGGTCTAATCTATTATGCTGAGGGAAACTGGGAAGAAGCGATCTCATCTTTTACGCAAGCAATTCAACTGGATCCCGATGACCATGATGCTCATTACCGCAGAGGGTTTGCCCACTGTAAACTCGCGAATGCCAAAGAGGCGAACGTTGATTTTGCTCATGCCACTGTTCTACATCCGCAAGCTATCTGTTTTAATGGAGTTTTTCGACTCAGCAACGGTGGTATGCAGCCATTGGCCAATCCCTTCGAATTAGAGAAACAAGGGCGTGCTTTTATGGGTGTAGAAGATTGGGATGCTGCCTTAAGAAAGTTGCAACAAGCTGCGAGACTTTTTAGAGCAAGAGCCGAAATGTCCGATTATCGAAGAGTATTGACTACTGCCAATCAATTGGCTCCTCAATAACCAAAGTAATTACAATCCTTCTTAAGTAGGCATGCAAAATTTCTTTCAAGAGACTTTGACTGAGTAGTCTGACTTTCGGTAGTTATTCAAAATCTGTTTTGTAAATAATTTTGCATAAGCACTTATTTACATTGAAAAGACCTAGTTATTGAAGTATAAAAGTAGGCAGAGTTATTTATCTAATTAGTTAAAGATGAACCTTAGGATACCTAAAAGGCTCTACGTATCAATAGTTTTAGGAATTATAGGGTTTTGCCTTACAGCCTATTTTTATATATGGGCTTTTTCTCCCAATGCCCAAAGTCAAACACCGCAGCAACTGATTATAGAACGTACAGCAGTAGATGAGTTTATTGAGGGGCTTTCTTTCACCACTGGAAATGCTGGGTTTGATCCCAATTTAGCAATAGCTAACTTTACTCAGGCTATTCAAATGGATCCCGATTATGCTGAAGCTTATTTTGAACGAGGGAGGGAGCGCTCTTATCGAGATTTGCACGGGGCTATTAAAGATTATAGTGAAGCTATTCGAATCAATCTCAATTATGCAGAAGCTTATTTCAAAAGGGCGGAAGCTTTTTATGGTCTTGAGGAAAACCAAAAAGCAATAAATGATTATAGCTCTGCAATTGAAATATCTCCACAGTTTTCAGATGCATATTTTCAGCGAGCTATTGTTTTAGGTGATTTAGGTGATTTAGATGCTGCAGTCAAAGACTTTGTTGAGGTCATTAAGTTAGACCCTTTTAGATTAGCATATCAGCAAGATAACCTTAAAATTGCATCTCGCCATAGAGATTTTATGCAAGAGAATCCTGATTTCGCTTATCTCTTTTATCAAAAACTTGCTCGCTTTTATTTGTCGAAATATGGAACAAATCCAGAGACGATAGATAATCTAGAGGATTTTCATCTTAGCCCTCAACTCTTAGAGAAATATCAGTACTTTAATGGAAAAATAAACACACCACGCTCTAGAAATAATATATGGTACGGTGCAGAAACACTGGATAAAGCCATTCAATATTTTTCAAATGCAATTTCCTATAATCCAGAATATATTGAAGCTTACTTTTACCGTGGATATATATACTTTCTAGAACTAGAAATCGATCAGAAAAATAACCTCTTAGAGGCGCAGAGAGCAATTTCAAATTTCACTAAGGTTTTAGAACTAAATCCTAAATTCTCTGATGCTTATTATTACAGAGCTTTAGTTGAATCAAGAATTGGGCAAGATGAGAAAGCTATAAAAGACATAGTTCAAGCTTTAGAGATAGAACCAGGAGCAGATATTGAGAGAGCAGAAGAATTTATCAAAGTGCTTTCTCAAACTCCTAATGACGTAAGCTCTTTTTTAGCTAGAGGAAAAGTTCGTTTTAAGCTCGAAGATTTTGTAGGAGCTTTGCGAGATTTCAGTCAAGTTATATATTTGAATCCTGAGATTGCTGAAGCATACTTCTATCGAGGTCTTATACGTAATACATTACCTGCTTTTGATTATGATTATAGAAATTGGGATACTACAGCTTCATATATTGACTATAGTAAAGCTATAGAATTAGACCCTAAATTTGTAGGAGCCTATTTTGAAAGAGGCTTTCATTCTCCTGACGGTCCTTTCGAGCGTATTCAAGCAACAATTAATGATATGTACAAAGCTTTGAATTACGCTCCAAACTTCGCAGAGGCCTATTACGCAATAGCAGAAGCAAAGGAATTCATATCATACTTTGAAACCGAAGAGATCTCTGAAGAACGGTTGAAAGAATATGTGCAAAGTTTTCCAGAAGAGTATACCGAAGCAATCAGATTGAATCATGATTTTGCTTTTACGTATTATCGAGCAGGAATTGGAACCTGTGGTAGTCGTGGTGTAATAGGTGACGTACGTAATAACCCTCACTTCTATCTAGATGTTGATAGTGGCTATTACTTTACATCTACTACATCCATATATGGTCTACATGAGCTTGGGAACGAGCAGGCAACAAAGCAACTCAGACTTAGTTCTGAACAGATTGACTCAAATGCTCAGAATTCTGATGTTTTTTTTAGCAGAGCATTTGCTTTTCTCAGACTTGGTAAACTTGATAAGGCTAATGAAGATTTTGCACAGGTACTTAAGCTTAATCCCCAGGATGCAGACGCATATTATGGTCAAGGATTAGCACAATATAGAAATGAAAACTATTCAAGTGCAATAGAAAGTCTTACGAAATCGATTGACTTTAATCCTTATCTTGCTGATACTTTTTTAATTCGTGGACTTGCTGAATTTGATCAACAGAATTATCAGAAAGCTTTAGAAGATTTAACCCAAGCTATTCGTTTAGATCCAGAATTTGCAGAAGCTTACTTTATTCGTGCACGAATTTACGAACATTTTGGTTATAAGAATGCCGCCATTGGTGATTATGGATGGTCAAACCTCCAATGGCCATGCTATCGAGGTTGTTGCGGTGGAGCTGGTATGCAAGGTAGCCCTGAAACTTTCTTAAGCCGTGGTCGAGCACTTGCTCGTAGAGGAGATAAACGCGCTGCACTGGAGAACTTACGTCAGGCTGCTGATTTATTTCAAGCTCAAGGGAACACAAGTCGTTATCAAGAAGTTCAAAATCTAATTCGGAAAACCCAGTAAAAATCAGTTTAACAACGGTTTTTAACGTAAATACTGTAAAGACTCAGATATCTTGATTGCCTCTTGCACGCTTATGTTGTCACAGCGGGATAAAGAGGAATAAACTCCAGAGCCTACAAACCGATAAAAAGGACCTGTGCCTAACCAATTTCCAAGAAGAGTAGGACGTGAAGATTCACCATAAATTCCATATTCTAGAGTACTTTCACCAAGCTCTTGCGAAGCAACAGAATAACTAGCCAACCCACTAGGAAGATCCCCAATTCCTCCATTAGTAGCCTCAATCGCAAAGCAAAAGCTTCGGCTAGTTTCAACATCATATTTTTGGAAGATGATACGGTAGCTCGCACCACCTACCCCTTGATAACGAGCTAACTCAGCGTTTACATACTCTAGATTAAACTCAGATGGAACGTAAGTTGGCATAACAACCTCAATCCCTGAAGCCTTTAATAGATTAACCTGAGGTTGTGTTAGCTGTGCTTCTTGAGGTAGCTGTTTTGTAGTTCTGTTTGTAGATTCAATATCCAAATTAGTTTGTTGTTTACCCGCCAAAGTGTTGTCAGAATCAAACTTTATAGTTACAGAATAAGAATCTTTCTTTATGGTTTGAGCAATACTTTTGGAAAAAGTACTATTCCAAAGTATTAAACAACCCAGTAAAGCTTTTGTGATCAGTACAATTGATATTTTTGCCATTTATCTAAAAATAATTCTGGCTCTTCCGGAATTCCCGTGGTTGTTACTAGATATAGTGTTTAGGTGAACGCGAACTGCTCATAGCCATTGATATCGAGGGTGAGCCGTTGAAAAATCTGAGCCACATCAAAGATGCCATAGCAACGGCGTTTTAGCACCTTGACCCGATTATTGAAACCCTCGACGAAGCCGCTCGTGAGTCCTTCGAGAAAGTAGTTGGTGATCTTGTCGAGCCAGGTTTCCACGGTTCCCAGAAAACCGTCAAAAGCCTCAATTCCACTCTTACGCACTCGCTTACACCAGGCGCGAATGGCACACTTGGCCCCGGACTTCGTGTAAGCTCCCTCAAATATCTGGGTCAATTCCTCTCGAAGTTGATAGGCTTGCTTGAGTTTTGGGGAATAGGTGAACAGTCTATCCAGTAAGGCTTGCTCCTCATCTTTGAGGCGGTCAGGCGATTTTCGAAAGGGCCACATCGCCCCCTTGAGTTGCTCATACTCGGCTTTGGAGAGTTCCTGTTTGAGCCGTTTGACCTCCTGTTTACGAACTGTGTCGGCACACCCACGGTAGGCCTTAGCCACATGAAATCGGTCGACGACGAGCTTCGCCCAGGGCAATTGGGCTTGAACTGCACCGACGAACCCTTGGTACATATCAGTGCAGACCCGCTTGATGGTGACCTTAAGCCGAAGTGGGATTGAGGCCAAGAAATCAGCCACGGTTTCTTTCTTGCGGTCTCCTAGCACCGCTAGCACCTCAACCCCGGTGGGCTCCAAGGGCGTTGTAATCAGAGTCACATAGTCACGATGACCTCGCTTGAGGGCGATCTCATCAATCCCCACAATCCCAAGGTGCTCGAACTTATCCCAATTGACCTGCCTCGTCACCCAACGATTGAGCACGCCAGTGACGATGTCATCACTGATATTTAACGTCCGGGCGACGTCCGAGACCGTTGAGTTGATCAGCATTCGTAGCAGCCACTGCTCGTAGGCCTTGGTGTTCGGACTGCGCTGCTGATACCAACTCAAGCGTTGGGTAGTGGTGGGTTTTCCCTCACAGAAATCACACCGGTAGCGTTTCGGGCGTAGCTCAATAAACACTGGCACCTCGAATAAGGGTAAGTGCCGCAGTCGAAGGGCTTTGTCAAAGCCATGAAAGTGTGTAATCTGACGCCCACATTGCCGACATTTCGTTCCAGGCTGTGTGCTCTCGACTCGGATCAGCCAATCGCCTTGCTCTGTCTTAGTGGTCTCTAAAACACGCACCTCTGGCAAGTCGAGGGGGATGTGAATTGAGTTATCCATAACAGGGAATAGGGGAGCGTAAACCTCAATTATCTCACAGGGGCTGGGCTGAACATAGCACTATATGTGGGGGGCTTTACGGGAATTCCGGAAGAGCCATAATTCTTGTATCATGATTCAGCTAACGTAAACCAGTTTACGGGGCACTTGGGGGGAACGCAATAGCTATTCATTCAACTGCACCAAGTGCCAACATCAAGTCTCGTTGTGCCTCCGTAAGCCCTCGGGCTCCATGAATATTAGAGCCTTCATAAGGTCCAGGCAAGGGTAACACAGCTAAACGCTCTTTTGTTTCAATGTCCCACAATTGGATAGTTGCATCACTACTGCCTGAAGCTAGCCATTGGCCATCAGAGCTGAAGGCTAGTGCCCTAACCCAAGCAGTGTGACCAGTAAATTTATGAACACATTGGTGTTGCTCGACATCCCATAGACGAATCGTTGTATCTCCGCTACCTGAAGCCAGCCACTGACCATCAGGGCTAAAGACTAATGCCCTAATCCAAGCAGTGTGATCAGTAAATGTATGAACACATTGACGCTGCTCAACATTCAACAATTGGATGTTGGTATCTATAGTGCCAATAGCTAGCCACTTACCATCGGGGCTAAAAGTAACTGCTCCAATTTTGGCAATGTCGTTGTTGAAAGTATGGACGCATTGCTGTTGTTTGGTATCCCATAGTCGAATATCTTTATCATCGCTGCCAGAAGCCAGCCATTGACCATCTGGACTAAAGGCAATTGAAGTAACTCTATCGGTATGCCCAGTAAATATATGAATGCATTGCTGTTGTTGGATATCCCATAACCGAATAGTGGCATCTCTACTGCCAGAAGCCAGCCATTGACCATCTGGACTGAAAGCAACAGACCAAACCTGATCAGTGTGTCCAGTAAAGACATGAGTACAATACTGTTGTTCGATATCCCAAAGTCTTACGGTAGCATCATCGCTAGCAGAGGCTAGCCATTGACCATTTGGACTAAAGACAATTTCTCTAACCCAATCAGTATGGCCAACAAGGTTATAAGCGCAGCGCTTTTGCTGCATATCCCATAACCGAATAATGGCATCACGACTTCCAGAAGCCAGCCATTGACCATTTGGGTTGAATGCCACTGACCAGACCCAATCAGTATGGCCGGTAAAAGTATGGACACAGTTATGACGCTCAATATCCCATAGGCGAATGGTGGCATCACGACTTCCAGAAGCCAACCATTGACCGTCCGGACTGAATATAACTGTCCCTACCCAGTCGTCAAAACCAGTAAATATATGGATACATTGGCCCTGTTGAACGTCCCACAAGCGAACAGTAGCATCACCACCTCCTGTGGCAAGCTGCTGACCATTCGGACTAAAGGAAACTGCATTAACTTGACCAGTATGGCCACTGATAGTACGAGAGTATTGGTTATGCTTAGCATCCCATAAGCGAATGGTGTTATCGCGACTTCCAGAAGCCAGCCACTGGCCATCCGGGCTGAAGGAAATTGACCAAACCCAATCAGTGTGTCCAGTAAAGACATGAATGCAATGTTGTTGTTTAACATCCCAAAGTCGGATAGTCGCATCACTGCTTCCAGAAGCCAGCCGTTGACCATCTGGACTGAAGCAAACTGAGTGAATCCAATCTGTATGACCAGTGAAGACATGAATGCATTGCCGCTGTTGGATATCCCATAGACGAAGGTTGTTATCGCCACCGCCAGAGGCCAGCCACTGGCCATCCGGACTGAAAGTGACTGATCTGACTGAATGTGCATGGCCTTCAAAGGAGTAGACACATAGCCTTTGCTCAATATTCCAAAGCCGTAAAGTTCCATCTCGGCTTCCAGAAGCCAGCCATTGACCATCCGGACTGAAGGTGACTGAACTGACTGAATGTGTATGGCCTTCAAAGGAGTGGATACATAGCCTTTGCTCAATATTCCAAAGCCGTAAAGTTCCATCTCGGCTTCCAGAAGCCAGCCACTGACCATCTGGGCTAAAAGCAACTGAATTGACTACGTCAAACGGATAGATGAGTGCTGGTTTAACAAATTGGGTATTGGTTAAATTTAGGGATTGGAGACGTGTTTCTTTCAAATATGTTTGCCTCAAAGTGAGTTGGGAAAAGTCGAGTTCGGCCACTTCAAACTGGTTTTGGCAGAGCATATTCAACAGATTTCCTGCCGCATAGCCGTGATACCAACAGGGGCTTTGTTTAACAGCTATCAGGTCACAATTTATTTGCGTTTCTAGATTGTCAACCCCAATTACAACAGGGTTTAGAATTAATCGAATCTGGGTTTCTCGTACATAGTCTTTGGCCATGGCTTTGAGCAACGCATGAGTGTGCAACAGGTCAAACTCCTGGGAGTTGATCTCTCGGCTAACCTGTTCCACAAATCGATTAGTGACAAACTCCATAATTACGTTTTGCAGAGTGAACTGCTTGCCCACGGTTTCTATCAGATAGCGATCGCACAACCCAGTTAACGCACTTCGTACATCTCGTTTAGCCACTGGCGGCAACAAATCTTCCATCAACTCCTCTATCCCAATAGGCTCACGGTTAATCGCGAGCCAGAACAAGATAGAACGCTCAAGCGGGGCCAGACGAGTTAAGTGCTGGTCTAACAGGCTGCGCACATCCTCAAGCGCTGCCCCCTCCTCTTCAAGAAAATCATCCACATCTCCTAAATACTCTCGCCGAATAGCCGTGGCTACCAGATGTAGTGCTTGAGGATTACCACTGTAGAGACGAATCAGTTCCTGCCCCTGATTATCTGCATCCTCTAAGTTCAATCCCTTTGCTTTCAGAATTTCCTGTCCAGCTTCGGAGTCAATACCCTCTACTGACCACAAACGTACAGGAAGATGCGCCCCTGCCATCAGAGCCAACTCACGAGGACATTCGCGACTGGTCAGCAGCAGACAGCTTTGATGTTCCGCTTCTCCAATTCGGTGAATTAGTTCCCCGTAACTTTCATACCCATTGCGAAATTGTCCCGCCGATTCCGCCTGCAGAATCGATTCCAGGTTATCCAATACCAACAAGCAGCGATGCTCTCGCAAATAGTGAAGCAGACGAATGATACGTTCTCCCAGGCGCGTTGGCAGGTTTATCTCTGTTTCCTGCTGGTCAGATAGAAACTGAATCAACCGCACCAGAATTTCATCTAATGGTGGCGCTTCTCGCAGACTACGCCAGATGACATAGTCAAACTGCTCGTAAATCTGATCAGCCAGCTTTGCGGCCAGGGACGTTTTGCCAATGCCACCCATTCCTAGCAGTGTCACCAGTCGGCACTGCTCTGTCATTACCCACTGGTCCAGAGTCACTAAATCCTCTGTGCGCCCAAAGAAAATCGCTGTATCTGGTTTCTCACCCCAGTCGATTTTGGGCGTTATGCAAGTACCTTGAGAGGCTAGCTCACTTTCCGATGATGATGGGGGCAACTCAGGTAGGCCATAGTCAGCAGATTCCAGCGATAACTCAAACGCTTCGAATAGAGTTCGTACTGATACTTCATCCACATGGGCGGTGCGATCGCGAATTTTCTTAATGGTCTTAATGCTAAGATTGGCCCGTTCCGATAGTTCTGCCTGAGTAAAGCGCTTGCCGTATTTTTCGTCGTTTTGAGCGGTTGCGATCTCAGCTTCGAGCCGTTCTATCCCTTGCTGGGTTAGCACAACGCCTCGATATCGCTTGGGGGATCGGCTCATGGGTCTAGTGAGGTAGATGGCAACTTTGAAAAATCGGAAACTTAAAGGAAACTTTCCGGCACCTTATCCGATAATAAGCGATTGCCATAGACTTTGATTTTGGGCTGTAATGCTTATTTGCAGAGGGTTTAGGGAAACCAAGTCAAAAATTCTGCCAACTTTCTCTTAAGCCTCCGAAGATCCCTCGAATCAAAAAGGATATTCCCGCATAGTAAGCCTATCGACTTCATTTGCAGGAACATTATTATGAACGGCTTAATCCCTTTCCCCAGCCAAGAACTATCACTATCCCAAAGAAAAGGCAGGATTGATCGCCAAGTCACAGTCCAAAATCCTGGACGGGTTTATTTCTATACCACTTACTGGCCTGCTCGTCTATCTCAGACCGCTACACTTAACGAACTAAACCCTGGTGACCAGGTCGAAGTAGTTGGTCGAGAAGGACTTACGCTCCTGGTTAAGCCACTCCTTCAACGGAGCGAATTGTCATGAGACGGCAGCAGAGCAGCAAGTGGTTGATGATGCTAGCCATCAGAGCAGTCAAGTATTTCCTGCTAAGTGTTGCAGGTTGCACGATCTCTTATATGGCTTCAATTGTTCTGGAAATGAGCTTTATTAGTGCAGTTGTTATCGTTCTTCTGGAACAGATTCTGGCACGAGCACTGATTTTATTGCTCTGTTTGCTGGCCATTACAGTAATCACTGAATCATTGCGTTACTGAATAACCGTCTACCTGTAAACACTGCTAAGAAGTATCCTTCTCAAAGGAAACCAAGAAGAGATCGGCAAACTATATTCACTGATGCGTCGTAACTACTCAGGCTTAAAAAATTAGAGAGTTTTCCCAGGTTACAGAGATTATCAGCTAGCGTAATCCAAATATAGGAATTGGTAACCTCCTTGAGCAAGCCCAAGGGTCGCATCAAACTCAGTG
>NZ_JAYGIG010000073.1:0-9893 GCF_034932105.1 Leptothoe sp. PORK10 BA2
TGAACGCCTTTGACCATGCGATTGAAAGTGGCGCGTTGGACACCAAATCGGCGCTTAAACTTTTGGCCGCTCAGGGTTTGGGTTGCTTCGTAGTTCATCTGCCTGACATGGAAACAGTGAACTAAAACCCTCTAATATACCATGAAATCTATTATGCAAGAGGTCTAATCAAAGCCAAGGCAATCCGAGAATTTTCGTGAAGCCTTAATCCAGGCGTTTCCCATATCCAGCTACCCCTAGCACCAGACCTAAATCCAGACTTCTATATGCAACCTCTGGTGGCCCTGGATTTTTGGTAAACTAATGTAACTAAATCTCATATTTAGTTGTAGGGCGGCACGCTGTAATCAACCCGTTCGGGTTAACGAATCCATTGTTCTACCGATAAAAATATCCATTTGTACGGCTTTCCCCACTCCCTAAGTCAACCCCAGAGAAATTATTATTCCTAATGCAAGGGTTAACATAAATTAATGTATCGGAGGGATATGAAAAATCCGTTGCCCATTCCGCCATTCCTGACTTAGGCGATGCACCGATTGGTCAAAGGGAGCCCATGGCAGGATTGATAGCCCCGGTCCAGCCATTCCTAAATGCTTCACCCCCTGCCGGTTATCCTTCCCCTCTGACCCATTCTCCTCATTTCGCAGCTCACCCACCCAGCACCTCGTATTATGTTTGACATTTTTAACGACAAGGCAATTTCGGGCATCATGATTGCCCAACAGCAGGCCAACCAATTAAACCAGTACTATGTTGGCACCGAACTAATTCTGCTGGGGATGCTTGCCCAAGGTGACCGCCTGCTCGCCCCTATCATTAAAGATGCTGGTATTACCCTTCAGATGGTTCAATCAGCGGTTGAGACCATCTTAAAAACTGATGGTCAGCCAAAGTCGGCTGAAAAGCCGTTTACCTTTGGTGCTAAGCGGCTTTTCGAACAGTCCATCCAGGAATCGAAACAGCTGGGCCAAACCTATGTGGGGCCAGAACATTTACTGCTAGCGGTAACCGGCAGTCCTGATAGCTCTGCTGCAAAGATTCTGCACATGTTGGGTGTGAATCTGCTCAAGCTTCGTCTTGACCTGATTCGGGCTCTGGGCGAAAGGCAACCCGTAACCCCTGAAGGCGGTCAGCAGGAACCTAGCCGCTCGATAGGCAAGACGTTAGAAGAATTTGCCACCGACCTGACCCAGTTAGCCCGTGAAGGTAAAATTGATCCGGTCATTGGCCGCCAACAAGAGATTGAGCGGGTAGTGCAAATTCTCGGTCGTCGCCGCAAAAATAATCCTGTCCTGATTGGCGAACCTGGCGTCGGCAAAACTGCCATTGGCGAAGGGTTAGCCCAGCGAATCGTGAGTCAAACCGTACCAGAGCATCTGTTGGATCAGCGGGTGTTGAGCCTAGACCTGAATGCAGTAGTTGCAGGGTCTCGCTTTCGCGGTGAGTTTGAAGAACGATTGAAACAGATCCTGGTGGAAATCAACCAGGCTGGCAACATTATTTTGCTGATTGATGAGGTTCATACCCTGGTCGGTGCCGGAGGCCCAGAGGGCGGTATGGATGCGGCAAATCTGCTCAAGCCTGCCCTGGCACGGGGCGAATTGCAGTGTATTGGCGCCACTACCCTGGACGAATACTGTCAGCACATTGAAAAAGATGCCGCTTTAGAGCGGCGTTTTCAGCCCGTGATGGTTAACGAACCCACTGTTGAGGAGACCATCGAGATTTTGCAGGGGGTGCGTGCCAGCTATGAACAACACCACAATCTGACCATTTCTGATCAGGCCCTAGTGGCCGCCGCCACGCTAGCGGATCGCTATATTGCAGACCGCTATTTACCCGATAAGGCGATTGATCTGATCGATGAGGCGGGTTCCTGTGTGCACCTACGCCATGCTCAAACTTCTTCAGCCAAAGAACTTAAGCAGGCTCTCCGAAAAATCAACTGGGATAAGGATGCTGCAGTAAAAGCCCAGGACTTTGATCGCGCTACCCAGCTGCGGGATCAGGAAATTGCCATGGAAGCCAAACTCAATGCATTTAACAGTAACAGAAGCCCCTCCCCGCAACCCGTAGTTGGGGTAGACGATATTGCCCAGGTGGTCGCTTCATGGACAGGAATTCCCGCTAATCAGATCACGAAATCCGAGTCTGCCATGCTGATGAAGCTGGAAGATACTCTACACCAGCGCATCATTGGACAAGACAATGCGGTGAGCTCTGTGGCGAAAGCCATTCGGCGGGCAAGGGTGGGGATGAGGGGGGCTGAGCGACCCATCGCTAGTTTCATTTTCTGTGGTCCGACGGGGGTGGGTAAAACGGAATTAACCAAGGCCCTAGCCGGTACCGTATTTGGCGCTGAAGATGCCATCGTTCGCCTAGACATGTCGGAATATATGGAATCCCAGTCGGTGGCTAAGATGATTGGGTCGCCTCCGGGATATGTGGGGTACGGTGATGGCGGCCAACTGACAGAAGCAGTAAGGCGTAAACCTTATACTGTCGTGCTATTCGATGAAATCGAGAAGGCCCACCCCGATGTTTTTAATTTGCTATTGCAGCTGTTAGACGAGGGGCGCTTGACCGATTCCCAGGGCCGGGTGGTGAGCTTTAAAGACACCCTGATCATCATGACTTCCAATATTGGTGCCAGAGCCATTGAAAAACAAGGCAGCGCCATTGGCTTTGAAATGGTGGATGGAGACGTCACCGCAGCCAAATATGAGCGCATTTGTGAACAGGTGAATGGAGCCCTAAAGGAAGTTTTTCGTCCTGAGTTTCTCAACCGGTTGGATGAAATTGTTGTCTTCCATCAGCTCACCCGTGGCGAAGTCATGCAGATTGCCGAAATTTTGTTGCAGGATGTAGCTGGCCGCTTAGCCGAGCAGGAAATCAAGATCGAAATAACAGAAGCTTTCAAGGAGAAACTGGTGTTAGAAGGCTACGATCCCAGCTATGGTGCGCGTCCGCTAAGAAGGGCCATTACCCGTCTGGTGGAAGACAACCTGGCCGAAGCCCTCTTGGCTGGTCAAATTCAAGCTGGAGAAACCGCCGTTCTAGATGTGGATCGAGATGGTCATGTCATAGTTCAACCGCAGCGGACAGCGGCATTAGTGGGGATGGACCGACAGTAACCCCTCACTGCTGATACCTGGACTCAATCGAGTCCAGGTGCTTTTAGGGCTTTTTTGAGGACTATTGCCAGAGGCGGTTGTCTCCCATGGCACTGCTAGCGCTAGGAAACAGTCAAAAAATATGGCTGACTACCCCTGCATCATGTCAAGAATAAGTCCTCGTTTAGTTTGTAGGTAAGATTGCATTGCACGCTGCTCGTCCCTGCTCAGGCAAGTCCTGGATTGTATCTGGTCGAGGATGAAGTTAACAAAAAAAGCGTCAGGAATTGTCGCAATACTCTCTGGCGAATTCTCTAAGATCACAGACCAAAGTAATCGTAGTTTTGAAGCATCCATACCGTTTGCTCTGTTATGGGGTACGTTTTATTTTTTCAAAAGATTAAAATTGCTTTGGCTGTAGGTTTTTTAATGTTTTCTTTAGATTTATTATACCCCAGTTTTAGGTGGCGTGCTTTTGATGGTGTTCTGTGCCCTATAGCTTTCCCCATAGCTCCATAACCATAAGTCTTTACCATCAGGACCTGTGGCAGCGGTCTATCCAATGGTGAAGACTTGTGATTTGCCCATTATGATTCAATGCCTGTGGTGGAGATTAGCCAGCATGGGCAATTCCATGGCTTTGTGGGTGTAGCTGGAACCGATTTGCTCACAAGGAATCAAGCATATTTCTGTTTTTGATGTGTATGTTTGCGTATATGTCAATTGTCATGGAATATAAATTACATTTTATTTGACCTTCGTTACAATCTAGGGGTTGGTTGTCATTACAGCGCTGTCAAACCTATGTCCTCCCTATTCTTCCCTATCCCGAAACCGTTGAAGCCCGTGTCTACCGTGTTTGATCTCAAGGACCGCCTAGACTGGGGGGAGCCTGCGCTGACCATTATTGATGTTAGAGATAGAGACCTATTTAATGAAAGCCGCATTTCAGGTGCTATTTCAATGCCTGTGGATGAGCTAGTGGACCGAGCTAAAGCTAGCCTTGAGTATGAACGTGATATCTATATTTATGGTGGCACTGATGACGCTACAGCCGAAGCGGCCTCTAAGCTGCGTGAATCTGGATATAAAAAGGTTGCTGAGTTAATGGGGGGAGTGGGAGCTTGGCAGGCGGCGACTGGCACGTTAGAAGGGACTTTGGCTATATCTTAGAGCTCCCAGGAGCTTAAACTGACGGCTGGTGAATGTTTTCCACACCATCAATATGTCTGTTTTAAGAGAGTCTCATGGGTGAGGGCTCTCTTTTTTTGTTTTTCATCCGGACCTACCGTGGGTTGAGTTGTTCTTTTGGGTTTGTTTGGTCGTTCTAAGCTATAGCTTTGAATAGGGGGACAGTTGCCTTAGAAGAATTGTTTCGGGCACTTTTTCTCGGATTGCCAAACCGATCGTTGTTGAACAACTAGCCATTTTAGATGCACTCAAATAAAAATAACTCTCTTCCTTCGGTTGAGGAGGGTCTGACGGCATTCCTCATGAAGCAAGTAAGCCGGATTCTTTGCTGAAGAGCAGTCAACCTAAGGATGTGGACTATGCGGTTCCGTATTTAGTGCGGTTTTTGACCCCTGGGATGTAGATCGCTCAAGGGACAAATGCTGAGCCTCAAGATTACAAATGCCCGTAATTTCGCAAAGGTTTATGACTTGATGTCATTTTACCTTGGGAAATTATGGGCACGTAAACCAAGTGATTGAGGACGGGACTGGCGCGATTCGAACGCACGACCTACCGCTTAGGAGGCGGTCGCTCTATCCAGCTGAGCTACAGCCCCAATCTGGTCTATTTAAACATACAATTTACATCTATGTATAAAAGGATGATCCTGTAAATTCCGCAAGATGGCGGAAAACCATCAACTTTCCACCCATCGAGGTACGTATTTCCACCCGTTTTTCAGAATTTTGCGATGAACCTCAAATTCAGGCATTTTTTCTCCCACCAGTTGCCAAAATGCCGGGGAATGGTTCATATGGACGGTGTGGCATAGCTCATGTACCAATACGTAGTGCACCACCTCCTGGGGTAAAAACAGTAGCTTGTAATTCAGGCTGATGTTTTTATTGCTAGAGCAACTGGCCCAGCGGGTTTTTTGACCCCGTACCGAAGGCCGCTTAAACGGTAGCTCCAAATCAAAACTGAGCTGCCGTAGCCAGGGCACTAGCTCCCGATGGGCCTTGTGCCCTAACCACTCACACAGGACCTGATGGCAAGTGGGTAAATGGTCCACATTACCCCGCACCTTTAACCCATGCCCCGGCAACGGAATACACAGCGTCGGCCCTGGGTCGGCCTCATAGCTCACCTGCCACACCTCACTAGGGTCCGCTTGGGCTAGGGGAGCCTGCCACCGCAGTTCCAGTTTTTCTGGCTGGCTGGTCTGCCAATCCGTGGTCGTATCCTGTCGTTCGTTTAGCAACCGGGCCCGATTTTTTAGAATCCAGTCCCGCCGATTCGCCATGAGGCCCGGTAGCTTGTTGCAGTTGTACTTGGGGGGCACGACCACCTCCACGCTGCCGTCTACCGAAATTTTGATCGACACATGCTTGGCCCGCTGGCTGGTGCGGACTGTATAGTCAAAATCATTAGGTCGAGCGGATGATGGAAACAGCTCTAGCTGGGCCATGGTTGGGAGCGTTCTAAGTTTTGAGTAGGGCTGTCTGGATGGGTCTGCCTTGAATTTACATGATGACAATAGATTTGCAGAGCTTCAATTAAAAAGTCAAATTTAGGCATTCAAACCCCTGATCCCTTAATGCCCTTTAACTGTCTGCCTTGATACTATGTGAACAAAGAAAGTGAACAAAGAAAATTGCTGTTTAATCCTCGAATTTGATAACTATGATCCATTTGAAAACGCGACTATCGTTATCGCTAGCGGCATTGTTAGCGTTGAATGCTTGCGGTGGCGGTGATGATGGAGCATCAGAAAGTGCAGAAAAAACGGTCACCATTCTTGGTTTGATTGTTGGTGAACAGCAGGTGAAATTGGAAGAAGCCCTTAAGCCTTTTGAGGCGGAAACGGGCATTGATGTGATTTATGAGGGGACCGATTCCTTTGCGATGCTGCTAACGATGCGGGTGGAGTCGGGGGATGCGCCGGATATTGCCATGTTTCCGCAGCCGGGGCTGATGGCTAACTTTGTGGAAGCGGGCCAAATGGTGCCGGTGACTGAGTTTATGGATCAGGGCACCCTGGCCAATGCTTACCCAGAGGCCTGGCTGTCATTGGCTACTGTTGATGGCAGCATTTATGGCATTTGGTATCGAGCTTCGGTGAAAAGCTTGGTGTGGTACAACCCCAAGGCGTTTGCGGCCCAAGGGTTTGAAGTGCCGACTACCTGGGATGAAATGATGGCCCTGAGCGATCAGATTGTGGATGCGGGGGTAATGCCCTGGTGTGTCGGCTTAGAAAGCGGTGAGGCAACGGGGTGGCCGGGGACTGACTGGGTGGAAGACATTATGCTGCGGACGGCTGGACCGGAGATGTATGACCAGTGGATTACCCATGGGATTCCGTTTAATGACGGTGTGGTCCAGACTGCCTTTGAATACTTTGGCGACATTGTGCTGAATGAAAACTACGTGGTGGGGGGGACGGTGGGGGCCATTCGTACGCCCTTTGGGGATGCTCCCCAGGGTCTCTTTGGTGATAGCCCCACCTGTTACCTGCACCGCCAAGCCAACTTTATTTCTCGCTTCTTTCCCGCCGATGTGAATGTGACGGAGGAGGTGGATATCTTTTTGCTGCCGGGGATTAACCCAGACTATGGCACGCCGGTTTTGGTGGCGGGGGATGTGTTTGGCATGTTTAATAACACCCCTGAAGCCCAGGCGCTGATGGCCTATTTGGCGACACCCACGCCCCATGAAATTTGGGCCGGTCTGGGGGGATTTTTGTCTCCCCACAAGCAGGTGAGTTTAGATGCCTATCCCGATGCCCTGAGTAAAAAGCAGGCGGAATTTTTGAATAATGCGGAGACTATTCGGTTTGATGGCTCGGATATGATGCCCGGGGTCGTGGGGACTGGCACCTTCTGGTCTGGGGTGGTGGAATATGTGGCAGGGGAGCCGGTGGAGGATGTGTTGAATAGGATTGAGGCGAGTTGGCCGGAGTAGGGGATTAGTGGGTTGCAAATCCTTGTCGTTGATCAATCCACCAAAGGAGACAAGCCTAAGTTGCTACGGGTAGCAGAGTCTGCACAGGAACATAAAAGGCTGGATTTTCTGACCGAGTCAGCTGTCGTTGCACCATCGCAAACGATCGGGTGACCGCAGTCGCTGTAGTCTGGGGCATGTCCTGGCGACAGGTGGAGCAGTACCAGTAGATGTTGCTGTGGCGAATATGGCGTAGTAAGGAATTATTGCAGCAAAGACAATTATTCATAATGACCTGATGCCCATTGTGACGTGTTTAGTTGGAAAAAATAAGATGTCCCGCTGGGATGTCTATCTAGGAACTCTATAAACGTAACCATTAAATATGAGGAAAATGTGAAGAAAGGACAGGTTGAGGTATGGAAATATAGCCTTGTGCCCATAGTTCACACCATAGGTGATTGTTGAAAGCTGTAGATAGCAAAAGCTATGTGCGGTGCAATTAGCTGAGAACCTGCAGTAAATTACTATGGTAGCCGGACTCACAAAAAAAACACATTTGGCTGGTTGGATAGGAATTGTGGATTTCCCTAGGAAGGCACCGCTGTTCGTTCCTGTTGGTTTACTTGTTCAAATAAAATCATCTGTCTCCGTACTTTTTGCTGCCTTGACTTCCTCCGGCTTTTCCCCCTGACCCATTAGGTTCGTACCCATTCCCAGAGTTCTACCTGCCCATGAAAATCTTGATCGTAGAAGACGATGCCGGATTAGCCGAGGTGCTCGACCAGACCCTTAGTAAGCATCATTATCAGGTTGAAGTAGCCGCCGATGGTCAAGCCGGATGGGAGTTAGTGGAACTGTTTGAATATGATTTGGTGCTGCTAGTGGTCCGTCAAGACTAAGATTTGGGATCGATGAGAGTCGCTTACAACGTGCCTGAACCTTATCAGAACTGATGATTCACGATTTATGACTCACCGAGTCAATCCTAATTTTTAGCTTTGACGCTGCACTAGATCTGCGCTTGCCTAAGCTGGATGGCATTAGTTTTTGTCATCAGCTGCGGGCTTCAGGGTATACGGTGCCGGTGTTACTCATGACGGCCGAAAATACCCAGGCCAGTAAAATTGCTGGGCTAGATGCTGGTGCGGATGATTATGTGATTAAACCCCTAGATCTGAGCGAACTGCTGGCCCGGATGCGGGCACTGTTACGGCGGGGACAAACTGAACCATCACCCCTGTTGTCCTGGGATACTGTCACCCTAAACCCCAGTAGCTGTGAGGTTTTTTGTCTGGGCCAACGTCTGAACCTGACCAGCAAAGAGTATGAGCTATTAGAACTCCTATTACGACACCAATATCGAATTTTTAGCCTCAATTCGTTGATGGAGCGACTGTGGACCTATGAGAAAATGCCCTCTGAAAACGCGTTGCGCAGCCATGTGAAAAGCCTGCGTCGTAAGCTGAGACTGGGGGGTGCTAAGCCGATGATTGAGACCGTCTATGGCCTCGGCTATCGGTTGAAGCCCTTGCCGGTGGCTTCAGAACCAAGTTTGTCTCCTCCATCCTTGGGAACGCTTTCCCCAGTTCCCCAAGGCCCCATAGTCGATCATCTCCCCGTCAACCAAGATCGAGTCCTGACTCCCCTAAAGGATATTTGGGTACGTCATCAACAGAAGTATTTAGCGCTGATCGATGCCTTGGACCAGGTGGTAACCATGCTCAAAGCTGAGCACTTGGACTCAGCCTTGGACTTAGCCCATAGCCAACTGGACTTGGTCAATGCCCAAAAATCTGCCCATAAACTCAAAGGGGCCTTAGGCAGTTTTGGCTTTACCACGGCGTCTCAACTCGCTGCTCAGATTGAGCAGTTACTTTTAGTTACCCCAGCCCCAGAATTGGAACATATTCAGCAATTACCTGGGTTGGTGCAGCAATTACGTCAGGCTTTGCAAATGCCTGCAAAACTTCCCAGCCATGGACAGCGACCTCGCCAGCAACCTGACTCCCTGATTTATCAGTGGCTGATTATCGATAATGATCCGTTGCTGATTGAGACACTCATCCATGAGGCCTTTATTTTGGGAATTCAGACTCACATTGCCACTACCCTGGACGAGGCAACACAACTATTAAAGCAACACTCTGTCGATGTGGTGATGGTGGATGTCAACTGTTCTACAAACGTAAATGAAGGGTTGGCGTGGCTCTCTGACTTGTCCCGTCAGCAACCGTCACTCCAGGTGATTGTTGCGACGGACAAAGACGGCTTGATCGATCGGGTTAATCTGCTACGGGCGGGGGCTAGTGCGTTTCTGCAAAAGCCGGTGATGGTTGCTCAGGTATTGGAAACGGTGACCCACAGTTTGGCTCAAGCTACGTTGCCTGCGGCCCGAATTCTTGCCTTGGATGATGATCCTGTAATTCTTGCTTGTTTGAAAACATTACTCATGCCTTGGGGGTTTCAACTGACACTGGTGTCTAATCCGATGGAGTTTTGGGATAGCCTGGATCAAAATCCACCAGATTTAATGATCTGGACAATGACAAGTTTCTGTTTTGCTTCTGCCCCGTTCTCAAGCGGCTAAATCAGGTGGGTCAAGGGTTTTAGACATCTCAGTTTTATTAGCCAGTAATTTAGTCAAAAGTAGAGTGGGTCTAC
>NZ_JAYGIG010000074.1:0-9551 GCF_034932105.1 Leptothoe sp. PORK10 BA2
ATGCTTTGAGGTTGGTAACACTGTTCATAGACGATTGAGGTTAGTTGTGTTTCCTCAGCTTCGTCTATGGAGCGATCTGGCTCAAGGGCTGATCGCTCTCTCAACATTTTTTGTCTAAACTCCAGTTTTTAAGAGGGTGATTAACCATGCAAAGTACTACAACTCAGCTTTTGTCCGGTAAGGTTGACAGCGTTTTGGCGGCCTACCCAGCCGAGCCCTATGGGACTGCCCTAAGTCATGTCGCCGTCAAGCGGCTCCTGCTTGACTATGTTGAATGTAAGCTCAAGCAAGCCATGCCCAGCCTTAATGATCCTGATCAGTGGCAACGCTTACCCCACCATCTGCAGCAGCTGGTAGATCTGGAGTTACGCCTAGAGAGCTATATCTATTGGGGTATTGAGTACATTATTCAGAATAAATTTGATCTGTTATTAAGCGCAGAAAAGTCCGAGGAGCCCGCATGGTCTTTGCAAGATATGACTCAGGCTTGTGTGCCTGCCCATTGGTTTGGCTAGATCCTATGCCTTGGCGCGCCCACTGGTTTGGGGCAATCCACGGGTTTAAACCTGGTCTATGAATGAAACCCGTATGGTTTCATTCATAGACAAAGCCTATTCGCCACTTAAAACTTTGGTTTCTTCATTCTCAGGGGCTTCCTCAGTCGCTGTCCCAGGAACCGTTTCCATGGTTGTAATCACCGGCACTTTAAGCTCTTCCATGGCTGTCTCGGTGGCTGTCTCGGTCTCCACTCGCTGCGAAAAGCCCCAGGCAAAGATGGCGGCGATCATGGCCACCATGGCCCAGTCGGGAGGAACCCAGCTGTCATTAATCACCCGCACCAGCAGCCGCAGCCCTACAAAGGCAACGGTGACAAACCCGGCATCTTCGAGATGCACATACTCATCAAGCCAGCGAATAAAGAACCCTGCCATAAACCGCAGGGCAATGATGCCGATGGCTCCACCGAGCAAAATAATCGCCACTTCATCCGAGAGGGCAATGGCGGTGGTGACGCTATCTAAGGAAAAGGCCAGATCCGTAAAGGCAATAATGGGAATCGCCTGCCATACGGAGTCAAACTTGGGTCCGTGGTGCTGGTCGTCGTTGTCCTTATTGCTGCTAAAGTGCTGGTATACCAGCCATAGAAGATAGGCCGCCCCCGCCACTTCAAATTGCCAGAACTTTAAGACCCAGCTGGCTGTGAAAATCAGGGTCATGCGCAGCACAAAGGCAATCACTAAGCCAAAGTTTAGGGCTTGGCGCTGCTGCTGCTCTGATTTTAGGCCCTGGGCAATGGCGGCTAGTGCGATCGCATTATCCGCCGACAGCACCGCCTCCAGAGCAATCAGCACCGGTAGTAAAAATAGTGTGTCCAGACCTAGGTTAGGCGACCATTCAAGTAACTGATCTAACATTGAGCCCCTATGGTTCGCGATGATTATTCGCGGTCATTCAAACAGTAAATTCAAACAGCAAATTCAAACATAAACATTTCATTGGCAGTGGAGCCTAGGGACACCCTTGTTTAGAATAGATCGGATACCTGCCCTCGCCATCTTCCCCACCGCCATTTTTCGCCTGTGATTTCCACCTTGTTCGCTCAATTCCGTCACCAGTATGCCAACGGCGGTTTATCCACCGAACTGCTCATGACCCATGCCGAGCAATATTTGGTCAAGGCCACGGTGACCCTTGATGGACAGGTGATTGCCACGGCCTTAGGGGCAGATGTCAGCCTGATAGCCGCAGACGACCAAGCCAAACTGCGAGTTTTAAGCCTGCTGGGCTTTGGCCAGCCATCCCAGAACCTGGCTCAGCTACCAGCCAATACCAACGGCTTGCCCCTAGTCCTAGCTAACCTGCCGCCCACCCAGACGATTGCCAAGGCCACCGTTGCGGCAAGTACCTCTATTGCTGAGCCCGATCCCACCCTCAGTTCGCTCCCTGCCGCAGGGATAACGTCATCTGCCTATGGCTCCAACGCCGCATTGGCCCCCGAGGTGGACGAATCTGAGGACATCGGCCGCCCCATCGATAGCATCACTCCAGATGAAGCCCCCGCCCCATCGGATGTGCCAGCCTCATCCCTAGCGGCGGCAGCCATCGAGAACTTTGATGACACCCACCCCGTAGACCTTTCTGACGTCATTGCCCAAACTGATGTGGAAATGTCTCGCCTTGGTTGGAGTAGCTTACAAGGGCGCAGTTACCTAGAGAAAACATTCCAAAAGCACTCACGCCAGCAGCTCACGGATGAAGAACTACTGACGTTCCTGCTTTATCTCGAATCCCAATCAACGCCCATCATGGGATAGTTCAAAATTACCCAACTGCAAAATTACTCAACCACCGTCGGTCGACCACCAATGGCATGACGGTCAATCACCTGATCAATCAAGCCGTACTCAACAGCTTCGCTGGGGGACATAAAGAAATCCCGCTCAGTATCTGATGTGATCCGGTCGATGGGTTGGCCCGTGTGAGCCGCCAGGGCATCGTTCAAGGTTTTCTTGATATAAAGAATTTCCTTGGCCTGAATCTCAATATCCGTGGCCTGACCTTGGGCACCACCCAGGGGCTGGTGGATCATAATGCGGGAATTAGGTAGGCTCATGCGCTTGCCCTTGGCCCCCGCACTGAGCAAAAAGGCCCCCATACTGGCCGCCAGACCCACACAGATGGTGGAGACATCTGGCTTAATGTGGTTCATGGTGTCAAAGACGCCCAGTCCGTCGTACACCGAACCGCCAGGGGAATTGATATATAGGTAAATATCTTTTTCCGGGTCCTCAGCTTCCAGAAACAGCATCTGCGCCACGATCAGGTTGGAGGACTCAGCCGTCACCTGTTGACCCAAAAATACAATGCGTTCCCGTAAAAGGCGGGAGTAAATATCAAAGGCGCGTTCACCGCGACCCGACTGCTCAATAACGGTAGGAATCATAAGGGCCTAAGCGTATGGATTCTTTTGCTTGCTTGTATCGATTGTACAGACTTAGCAGGGGCAATGGGGGGGTACGGATAACCTCACTGGATGACCTGCCCTATTGTCCCCGGTCTGATGCCGTTTTCTGGGGATGATCTGAGGTCCTTCCCCGGATGTCATTATCCGGATGCCGTTACCCGGATGTGGTGCTAAAGGGCTTTAGCCATCGTTGCTTTAGGCCCAGGTCTAGGACTAACCGCACCGTCAGGAACAGGCCAAAGCTTTCGGCAATGGGAATGCTCAAGGGCCAAATACCGGCTAACCCTAACCCTGAAAGATCGACACCTTCTAGCTGGCTGAGGCTGCGGGTAAGGGCAAAAGCGCCCACCGCGCCACTTCTCAGGTGGGGGTTAGAGTCTTGGCGAATGATATATCGGTAGGTGACCCCAAACAAGAAGCAGCACACAGCGGCGATCGCCAACCGTTGGATCGCTTGTAGCAGAATTGCTTGGGTCAAAAAACTATCCCCCTGGGGGAAGCTATCTAGACCGACTAATACCAGGCTGATCGCAATGCCCACGGCTCCAGCGATGCTGCCTGCTTTTAAAGATTCAATGCGTTCTGGGTCTATCACCATGGGCTTTGCGTCAATTTTGCCATCGCCCAAAAATCGGGCATTGATCTACCGTATGATAGTAGTAGGCCGATTGAACGGCATTTTAGTCAACAACGCAGTAAATAACGCGAGCAAGCGATATGGATATTTTGACCTTGGGCTGGGTGGCCTTACTTTCTTTCTTTAGCTTTTCCATCACCATGGTGATCTGGGGCCGCAACGGTTTCTAAAATACTGACAATAGTCCTATGACAGGCGAATTGGAAGCCCAAGCCTATGGTGTTCTGGCCACGCTGGCGGCGCTGCTTTTGATGCTCGTCACCGGAGGCGTTATCTATTTAACGGCCATTGAGTGGCGGGACAAACGTAAGCGCGCCCAGGAAGCTTTGGATAGTCGAACACCCGTACGCAAACGCCAAGGCCAAACGCGAGATCAGCGAAAAGACCCCAAACAAGATAGAAAGAACGATAAGAAGAAAGACAAAAAGAAAGACCCTGAAAAGGGCCGAAAGTAAGTCTGATTGTCTGGTTTGACAGGCTGCTTTAACCGTGAGGAGTATGGCATCACCATGCTCCTTTGCTGTGTTTGGGAATGTTCCCATGGATAGATACCATGGATATCTGCCCATGCATAGATCGTAGGAGCCCAGAGTTTTTGATGTCTCCTGCCCCTCTGCCTCTTTACCCACCAATCCGTGCCTACACCCCCCACATTTACACCGAATAATTCCCATTTATCGGCTCGGTATCTAGCCTTTGTAGTCTTGCGGGACGTTGATAAAGGGGCCTTCGCCGATGTTGCCCTAGAGCGCAACATCGACAACTTTGCCCTAGAGCCTGCCGATCGACGTCTGGCCACGGAACTGATTTATGGCACCGTCCGCCGCCAGCGCACCTTGGATACCCTGATTGGCCAGCTGGGCAAACGCAGTGCCGAGGAGCAGCCCGCCGACCTACGGCGCATTTTGCACCTGGGGTTTTATCAGCTGCGTTACCTGGACCATGTGCCCCATCATGCTGTTGTTGATACAACTGTTCAACTGGCAAAACATCAGCGATTGGGTAAGCTGAGCGGTGTGGTGAATGGCATGCTCAGGCAGTACATTCGGTTACAGGAGGACGGTGGGGATCCGTTGCAGCTGCCAGCTGATGAAACCCAGGCACTGGGGATTTTCCATAGCTATCCTGACTGGATTATTGAGGCTTGGCAGCAGATGCTCCCAGTGGCGGAAGTGGCTAGCCTCTGTGAGTGGTTTAATCAGGTGCCTAAGACCGACCTGCGGATCAATCGTCTGCGCACCACCGTTGATGCGGTGTTGACAACCTTAGGTGATCGGGGGCTGACGGCGATGGCCCCGGCCGGTATTCCAGACGGTCTGAGGATTGTAGGGCCGACGGGGAATGTGCGGCAGCTACCGGGGTATGACGATGGTTGGTGGATGGTGCAGGACAGTAGCGCCCAGCTAGTGAGCTACCTGGTTGATCCGCAGCCGGGGGAAACCATTATTGATGCCTGTGCGGCCCCCGGCGGCAAGGCCGCCCATTTAGCTGAACTGATGGGGGATCAGGGTAGGGTGTTGGCGTGCGATCGCACCTCCTCCCGCCTCAATAAAATCCGTCAAAACACCAAACGACTCCAGCTCACCAGCATCGAAACTGTCATGGGGGACAGTCGCGAGCATCCTGAATTTAAGGGGATTGCCGATCGGGTACTGCTCGATGTGCCCTGCTCTGGCCTGGGCACCCTGCATCGCCATGCCGATGCCCGCTGGCGACAAACCCCAGACTCTATAGTGGGGCTGACCATTCTCCAGCGAGAATTGCTGGATGCCGCTGCGAATTGGGTCAAGCCAGGTGGTGTCATGGTCTATTCCACCTGTACCCTGCATCCTGACGAAAACCAGAACCTCATCCAGGCTTTTCTCACCGACCACCCCCACTGGCAGATTCAACCCCCGGCCGCAGATTCCCCTGTCGCTCCCTTTGTGACGGACCAGGGTTGGGCAACGGTATGGCCCCATCAACGAGATATGGACGGCTTTTTTATGGTGAAGCTCCAACATTGTGTCAGCAAATTATAGATCTGGTTTAGATCTGGTTAAGTTGAGCGGTTTACAGCTGCCGAAGGTACTGCTCCTCTGTAAAACCTCCTAAGCCAACTGGATGAGTTTAATGGCGGATGTGGGCAGCCCTGGTATTGTCCAGCGTAAATCATTTTTCTATGCCGAGATTGCCCGAATAGTGGACTAGATTTAGCGTCATTATTCGTGTTTTTGAGTTGCGACCGGTGAGAATTTACGAGTGCCTAAAAAAACGGTGGTCATGTGATGTCGCCGTTTTGTCTGGGCGATCTCTGATACTTAGCGCGTGGTAGCAAAAAGCATTGTTTATTGAAAACTGTTGTTGCTAGATTTTTGGTTTTTGGTTTGATCGTAAGACAGGAGAGTACTGACGAATACTAGTGAGAACGAAGCGGAACAACATGAGATTTGCCTACTCAGCTGTTTCTACAGGTTTTGGCAGTCCGTCCATAGGTAACTTTCTGGATGCAGCTAACTTTGGCCTTGCCTCAGAAATTAACCCTGACGATACTGTTCAGGATGTACCTGAGCCTGCATCTGCCTTGGCGATTCTAGCCATTGTGCCATCTCTGTGGGGGGGGCTTTGAAGCAGAAGCAAGCGGCTTAATCGTTAGCTTTAACGTTCTGCAGTACTTTTCCAAGAGATTATGTTTGTTGACATTGTCTAATATTCTCTCAGTTTCAAAAAGTCCCTTTGTCTGAATGGCAAAGGGACTTTTTTTAAGCTGAGTTGTTTTCAACGCTGGCTAGATCTAATTTCTAGCGACGCCAGCATCACGGGCGGCTTGTTGGACGGCGGCGGCCACTGCGGTGGCTACACGCCTATCAAATACGGACGGCACGATGTGGTCAGGGCGCAGCTCGCTATCGGGGATGAGGGTGGCGATCGCATGGGCCGCCTGCAAAAACATACCGGTGGTAATGGCCTCAGCCCGACAGTCAATCGCCCCGCGCAGCAAACCAGGAAATGCCAGCACGTTATTAATTTGGTTGGCATAGTCGCTGCGACCGGTGGCCATCACCGCCACGATGCCGTCCAGCAATTCAGGCTGAATTTCGGGTACCGGGTTGGCCATGGCAAATACAATCGGGTCTGGGGCCATGGACTTCACCATGTCCACGGTGACCACACCGGGGGCACTCACCCCCATAAATACGTCTGTGCCTACCATGGCATCGGCTAGGGTGCCGCCTTGGTCGACAGCGAATTCCTGCTTGCGGGAGTTGAGGTCGGTGCGATCGCAACTAATAATCCCCTTCGAGTCGCATACCATAATCTGATTCACCCCAGCCTTTTTGAAGAGGCGTGCCATGGCCAAACCGGCTGCACCAGCACCGTTAATCACCAGTTTGATATCGCCGATGGTTTTGCCGACTACCTTGAGGGCATTGACCAACGCAGCTAGGCTGACAATGGCCGTTCCATGCTGATCGTCATGGAAAATGGGAATATCCAATTCCTGTTGCAGCCGGGCCTCAATCTCAAAGCAGCGAGGGGCGCTAATGTCCTCCAGATTAATGCCACCAAAGACCGGTGCAATCCGCTTCACCGTTTCCACAATTTCATCGGTGTCCTGGGTATCTAAGCAAATGGGAAAGCCATCTAGCCCAGCAAATTCCTTAAACAGCATGGCCTTGCCTTCCATCACGGGCAGGGCCGCCTCGGGTCCTAAATTCCCCAGGCCCAGCACGGCGCTACCATCGGTGACAATCGCCACCGTATTCGATTTAATCGTCAGGTCGTACACCCGTTCTGGATGCCGGGCAATTTCATTACATACCCGACCCACCCCAGGGGTGTAGGCCATGGCCAAATCCTCCTGGGTGAGCACCGGGGCCTTACACTCCATCCGAATTTTGCCCCCCTCATGCAGCTTGAATGTCCGATCGTGTACCTCGATCACTTCAATCTGTTCTAGGGCATACACCGCATTCATAATTTCCTCAGCATGTTCAGCACTAGCAGCATCTACACTGACATCGCGAGTAACATTGTTGCGGCAGCGCTCGACTACATCGATATCCCCCAAACTGCCCCCTGCCTCAGCTATGGCCTGGGTTACCATAGCCAACATGCCCGTCTGGTTGGGTACATGCATGCGGATGGTTAAACTATAACTAGGATTCGGTGTCAGACTGACCATGATCAAAAACCTCGGATAGTGGGGTGGGTTAGTAAAAAAATGTTAAGCCCTAATGGCCCCATCGTGCGATCCCTGAAACCATCCCCATAAGAAGCTTGCAAACTATACTCTATTACCTTATTTCCTTATAATTCTCTGACTATTTTTCCTGCCCATATACTCCCCATTGCCTCTATATCACCATGCCTAGCCTTTACGCCGAAATCGAAATTGATGCCCCCGCCATGAATGTGTGGGATGCCCTAGTGCGCAAGGAAGATTGGCGCTATTGGAATACCTTTCTCTACGACTGTGACCCGCGCTCCACCTTTATGCTGGGGCGGGAGGTATTTCTGGCGATGCAGCGGATTGAAGGGGATTCTGATACAGAGTTTCAGCCGGTAGTCACCACACTGCGTCCAGGTCATTGTCTGCGCTGGGTGTCCAAAATCCCTGGGTTAAAAACCGAGCATTCCTTTGAGATGCAGGAAATTACCCCCGGTCGCACCCGCTACCTCCATCGGGATATTTTTATGGGGCCTCTGGCAGGGGTGTTTCTACCGTTTATTCGTGAGGATGAGCGGGACGGGCTGAGGCGCATGGCCTATCAGCTCAAGCGCTATGTGGAAGGTGGCGGTCAGCCCCAGCGAGATCCCTACGCTAGTTCCTATGACCGCAATTATCAGCAACCCTATGGTGGTCGTGGCTATCAAGACCCAGGTTACGGTCGCGGCTATCAAGACCAAAACTATCAAGACCAAGGCTATGGCCGCGGCTATGATCAGCGGGGCTATGGTCAGGGGTATCAAGACCAGGGCTATCCAGAGCGCGGTTACTCGGATCAGACCCCTGGCCGTGACTATCCGCAAAGAGGCTATGACGATTGGCGATATCGTGACCAGGGGTCTGACGATCGCGGCTATGGAGAACGGGAGCGCGATCAGCGGGGGCGCGATCAGCGAGGGCGCGATCCAAACTATGACCCCAATTATCCAGATCCCAGGTCTTCTGATGGCGACTACCGGGATAATCGAGACTACCGAGACGATCAGTGGTAGCCAATGCTGTTTCGTTTCTATCGCCGCTCTACGGACATAGCCCATAAACTGCGTCCTGTGGGATTTAACGCTCAAATTATGGGTTTGCTTTTTAATGCTGAGTAGTGATAATTGATACCGGATTTCTTCATCAATAGATTACTCATAGATGAAGAAAGTATCTAAAAGTCATTGAAATAGAAAGCATGTGTTTTCAGTAATGATACGGTCATGCTGAGAACTTTGATTTTGATAGATCAGTATATTTACTTAACTTGATTGGTGAGTTCGCCTCTTGCCCGTGGCTCTTAAATGTTGAATTTAGGCTCATTGGCTGAGGAGCATCGTCCAATCTAACTAATTTTCTCCTCGGTTAGGAGGAGTAAATTGGGGCACGGAAAATATAGCTTGTTATCGGCGTCTGTTGCGTGCGCTCAAGTGCTGACGTGCCAGTTCGCAGCTAAAGGGGGGATGGCTTGTCATGCACCCTAATCAGTTCTCAAGTCAGAGTGAATCTTCTCTTTTTTGGTATTGGATTGTCCACTGCCTCTGGATCTTCTATGGAACGGTTAGCCTGAAAAGAGAACCAACTTTAAAGATACTTTTTTATTTCTAGGATTGTCCATGCATCAAGCTCATATCGTAAAGATTCAGGGGGGTCAGTCTCCTTCAGGGATCAATGAAGGTGCAGGAGAACCATGTCGAGAGGCTTTTAACGCATCGGTCAGGAAGTCAAAGATCGAGCGTTTCTGAGCCTTTAAGCTGGTA
>NZ_JAYGIG010000075.1:0-9327 GCF_034932105.1 Leptothoe sp. PORK10 BA2
CGAATCGACGCTTAAACTTTGAATTGCTAAGGGTTTGGGTGGCTTCGTAGTTCATCTGCCTAGGTGTAAAGCAATGAACCAAAACCTAAAAATCTACCATAGAAACTATTATGCAAGAGGTCTAATGATAATCTAGTGTTAGACACAGGTATCTAGAAGAATGACTATAGAGCTTACCCCCGAACAACTAAGCCTTCTTCCAAGCTATCGGTCAAGATGGCAACAGAGTGCGTTATCTTTAGACCCCCTACATCGTCCAACAGTAGCAGAAACCCTTAACACCGCTTACCGCTTGAGTGGATACCCCAGCCCAGCATTGTTCTTTTTTGATACTCCGCATCAGGCAATTGAACATTTAGGATTTCCGACAATACGAGAGCCCCTTGTGCTTGCGATGCTAGCCAGTCCTGTGATTAAACAAGTGCAGGCACAGTTTGCTCCACTGTTATGGACTCAATTTTGGCGACGTGGTGGACATTTGTATGCTGTTGAAATGAATCGCATGGTATCTGACCCCTTAGTGGAAACAGTTCGCGAGCGGTTTGGTATGTCTCTCCCCGATCCAATTGAACGGGCAGTTGAGGCTCAAAGCAGCATGATTAGCGATGGAGCATTGTTAGACTTCTGCATCACAGTTTTGGGTTGTACACACACCATGACAGAACACTGGCAAACGGTGACGGCATTGGTTCAGCAATGTTTTTGACATATTGCCTTTGAAGACATTTGTATTGTGTTTGAGTGTCCAGCTCGTTTCTGATTTGGCTATTCAACCATAGAGCGGCGATAGATTCAGCACGTTGTAATATGTCATTAATGACAACTGCATCACAAGTTCATGCTGATAAACTAGTGGAAATTAATTGGTCCTGGCAACAATTTAGCGACATCTCCGGAGAGGAAATGCACGAAATGCTCTCCTTACGACAGAAAGTGTTCGTAGTAGAGCAACAGTGTGCCTATTTAGATGCTGACGAGTTGGATCAACAATCGTGGCACCTATTGGGTCGAGGACAGGATGGACAATTAGTAGCCTATGGACGATTAAATTTCCCCAATACCAGATACCCCGAACCTTCTTTTGGGCGTATTCTAACCACCCAAGAAGTGCGAGGAACTGGGGCTGGACGAGAGACCGTGGAAAACTGCATCCAGAAAAGCAGGCAAGAATATCCGAGTTTGAATATTCGCATCGCAGCCCAGACTTATCTCACCCAGTTTTATCAAGACTTTGGCTTTACCCCTGTTGGCGCTCCCTATGACGAGGACGGTATAGAACACATAGATATGATTTTGAACCAACAGCACAAACCTTAGACAGCGCTGATTCTGTCCGTAAGCCCTGATACTGATGGGTTGACCGTGACCGTGATAGGGTTATGCGACTATGAGGTGAAAACTATCCATGACGCGGCAACTAATAGGCTCGATTGAAGCCCTCTGGCGCTATCCTGTTAAATCTATGCTGGGTGAAAAATTACAGGATTCAGCGGTGACACCCCACGGCCTCTTGGGTGATCGGGCCTATGCGCTGTTAGACGTTAATAGTGGCAAGATTGCTAGTGCCAAAAACCCAAAAAAATGGGCCAAGTTACTAGATTTTCAAGCAGCATTTACAGAGCCACCCCAGGAAAATGAGGCCATTCCCCCGGTCAAGATTGTTCTGCCCGATGGCAACTCCATTACAAACGAAACGCCAGAAGCCAGCAAAATTCTGTCCACCTCCCTGGAGCAAACCGTAGAAATTCTTTCCTCCGCACCAGAAGCCGCCAGCCTAGAGCAATATTGGCCTCTCGTCGAAGGAACAATGCACCAGGATGTGGTGACTCAACTATTCATGCCGCCGGGAACCTTCTTCGACTCCTGCCCAATTCATGTGATTACCACTGCAACCCTGGCCCGCTTACAGGAACTGTACCCAGAGGGACAATTTGATCCCCGACGATTTCGTCCCAATCTTGTGATTGAACCCAGTGCCGATGAAATCGACTTTTTGGAAGATGATTGGGTGAGGGGGACTTTGGCCATCGGCAATGCCGTCCGCCTCAGCATTGATACAGTCTGCCCTCGCTGTGTAGTCATAACATTAGCCCAAGCAGATCTGCCCAAGGACCTGGATATTCTCCGTACCACAGCCCGCTATAACGAGGTTGTCGCGGGTATCCGTACGTCGGTTATGCAAGGCGGCACCATTCATTGTAATGATCCCATCTGGCTAGAAAAAGCTGCCTAGCGGGGCATCAACTGAAGCCGGAAAATCCTGACTAGGTGGGGAGTCAGGAGCCAGAAGCCAGCGAGGCCCTGATTCCTGACTCCTGACTCCTGAATTCTTTCCTTAGGAAAACGTCCCGCTTTGAGTGGGTACTCCAATATTCACGTTGCCCCATACAATTGACTAGCAGATTTGACGAATGGATTTGAGGGAGGGCGACCCAGGAATGTCGGCTAAACGCTATGCCATTATTGGTACCGGAGCGATTGGGGGTTACTACGGGGCAAGGCTACAGCAAAGTGGCTGTGATGTGCATTTTCTGTTGCGTAGTGACTATGACCGGGTAAGAGAGCATGGTCTGGTGGTGGAGTCTGTGGATGGTGATATGGCCTTGCCCCAAGTCAATGGGTATAACAATCCAACAGCCATGCCGCCCGTGGATGTTGTTGTTATTGCTTTGAAAACAACGCAAAATCATCGTCTGGCTGAGTTAATGCCGCCGCTGAATGATAGTGCAGTGATCCTGACGTTGCAGAATGGTCTGGGCATTGAAGAGGAGATCGCTCAGCTGGGGTTGTCGGCACAGGTGATGGGGGGGCTTTGCTTTATCTGTTCTAACAAGGTGGGGCCGGGGCATATTCGCCATTTGGACTATGGCAAAATTCAGCTGGGGGCTTACAGCGCCACGCACCAACAGCTGGGGCTGACGGCAACCATGGAGGACATTGCCGAGGACTTACGGGGGGCCAACATTCCGATTGGGGTGACTGACGATCTGTTTATGGCGCGCTGGCGCAAGCTGGTGTGGAATGTGCCTTATAACGGATTATCGGTAGTGTTGGATGCTACGACGGAGGAACTGATGGCGGATGATGGGGTGCGATCGCAAATCCGCACCCTGATGGCCGAAGTCATTACCATCGCCAATACCTGGGTAGCCCAACCCCACCGCCAAATCCCCATGACCTTTGCCACGGAAATGTTCGAGGCCACCGCCCAGATGAAACCCTACCGCACCAGCATGAAAATAGACTTCGATGCCGGTCGCCCCTTGGAGGTGGAGGCCATTTTAGGCAATCCAGTCAGGGCAGCCGCTAAGTTAGGGGTGGCGGTACCGGCCATGGAGAAGCTGTATGAACAAGTGAGAGCGTTGGGCACCTAGACAATGGGTAGCCTCTTTCGTGACAATGTCCTAAGCAGACCGCCCCTAGCCCATGTCCGCCATCCTTAAACCCCTATCCCAAGAGCTGTTCAACAGCGTTTCGCAGCAGGCCGCCGCCCTGCCCCGCCTGCGGAAAAACCATAATTTCCACCAGCACCCGGACCGGGTACAGCGGTTTATCAATGTGCTCCAGCCCGGCACCTATGTGCGCCCCCACCGCCATGTGCGCTCTAGCGATGCCAACGGGTTTGAACTCTTTTTAGTGCTCCAGGGTGAAATTGGCTTTTTAGTCTTAGATGGACAAGGGCAAGTGGTACAGACTGAACGCCTGAGCGCCCAGGGACCGACCTACGGGCTGGAGCTGGAGGAAGGGCAGTATCACACGCTGATTGCGTTGGCTCCGGATACGGTGATGTTTGAAATTAAGGAAGGTCCCTACATACCGGCGGCGGATAAGGATTTTATGGCAAATTTTCCGCTGGAGGGCACCTTGGATGCAGAGCGTCAGGTGCAGGCCTGGGTAAACCTGTTTAGGCCATCACCACCTTGAACAAATTTTTTATTGCCATAGACCAAGGATTTGACCAGGTGGTGACCCTGCTGGAACACACCCTGTTTTTTCAGCTGTATGGCATGCCGCTGATTGTGTTGTGGCTGTTGGGAGGATCGGTGTATCTGACCCTGCGCATGGGGTTTATTAATGTGCGGGGGCTGGGCCATAGTCTGGCGGTGCTGCGGGGGGACTATGATGACCCGGAAGAGGTGGGGGAGATGAACCACTTTCAGGCAGTGGCGACGGCGATGTCGGCCACGGTAGGGTTGGGGAATATTGCTGGGGTTGCGATCGCACTCCAACTGGGCGGCCCCGGTGCAGTGCTATGGATGACCATCTCCGGTCTGTTGGGCATGACCACCAAATTTACCGAATGCACCCTGGCCCAACAGTACCGCCTAGTGAACGACAACGGCCAAGTGCTAGGCGGCCCCATGTACTACCTCAGCCAAGGTTTGGCCGCACGGGGCCTAAAACCCATGGGTCAACTGCTCGCCAGCGCCTTCGCCATCCTTTGCATAGTAGGAGCCCTCGGCGGCGGCAACATGTTCCAAGCCAACCAGTCGGCCATTGCAGTGGCCGACATGGGCCAACAGCTGCACTGGTCCTGGCTCAGCACTCCATGGGGCTATGGTCTAGCCCTATCCCTGGTGGTGGCTGCGGTGATCATCGGAGGGCTGCAGCGTATTGCCCAAGTGGCCTCCACCATCGTCCCCACCATGGTGGGCCTGTACCTGGCTGCTGCCCTATGGATTGTGTTTCACCACCTAGGAGACATCCCCATGGCCCTGGGACAAATCTGGCAGACTGCCTGGCATCCCGTGGCCATTGAAGGGGGCATCATCGGCGTCATGGTACAGGGGCTGCAGCGGGGTGTTTTCTCCAATGGTGCCGGGACCGGCGCAGCGGCCATTGCCCACGCCACCACCAAGAATCCTGAACCGGTCCGAGAAGGCATTGTCTCCCTGGTAGAACCCCTGATCGACACCGTCATCATCTGTAATCTGACCGCCTTAGTCTGTTTACTCACCGGGGTGTATCAGCCCAACACCCTGGTCAACGGCATCGAACTGGCCACCGCCGCCTTCACCACTGACATCCCCATGATGACCTGGGGGTTGCCCCTAATCGTCTGCCTATTTAGCTTTTCCACCATTATTTCCTGCTTTTACTATGGCGAAGCCTGCTGGCGCTATCTGCTGGGGGACTGGGGCCTGCTGTCCTACAAACTGCTCTACATTTTGAGCTGCTTTGGCGGCACCCTCATCAGTCTCGATACCGTCATTCGCTTTAGCGACATCATGCTCTTCGCCCTAGGCATTCCCAACATGCTGGGCCTGCTGCTGCTATCCAACCAAGTGGCCCACAGCCTAGACCACTATTGGCAACCTGGGCAACCTACACTCCAGCACCCCAGCGCCCTCACCCCGCAAGACCCACCCCCTGCACCTTAAATTCTGAACTCCCCGACCGAATCCACAGCAGGCCCTGCACCCAAATTCTGAACTCCCTGACCGAATCCACAGCAGGCCCTGCACCTTAAATTCTGAACTCCTTGACTAAATCCACAGCAACACTTTTTGAAAATGGGTGTAATCTATAGGCACCTTTGGGTCATTAGTACATTTATTGGGCTTTGGGCAGGCAATGGGTAGCGATGTTTTAATTTTGACCATTTACTTTTTGATAATCATCTACGTGCTTTACCAAATGGCCCTATCCGTCGAAAACACCCTGGAAGACAAATTAGAGGTAGCGCTGGATAGACAAGCATTGCTTGAGCAGGTCAACCTACAACTCAAGCACCTGCCCAGTCCCCAGCAGATTACAGCCAAGGTTGACCAACTGGAGATGAAGGGAATAAAGTTTCCCCCATTTCTAAACCTCAGCATCACGTCCCATAATGACCCCGATAATAAATTGCCGGTGATGGTGGATGTTGGCCCCACGGGAAAGATGCCCATAGCCAAGTCAATCAAGGATCTCAGCATATCTATCCAAAACATCACCGGGGATGCCCAGATTTTTGTCGATTGGGATAAAAGCTCGATTATCTCTGGCAAGGCGCGAAGAACCCAGCGAGTGATTCGCTCAGGGGTGCCCATTACGGGTGGTTTGCCCCAGGCCCAGTTATTGAGTGTGGTCAACCCAGGTGAAACCTTTATTGCCCAAGTTACCGGGGAAAACTGCCTAGGGTTTGATCCTGAGAGCCAAACCCTCCAAGCCAAACGCTCCCTGGTCGAAATGATGGATATCGCCGACTACATCACAGACATGATGGAATTAAACAGCGCACTGGGTGACACGGAGGATAAGCCGACCTCCCTAGCCTACGGTCTCAGGTTGATGATTGGCATTCGACAGATTACCTACCAACAGCAGAGCCAAACCACCTATCTCATGCTGCCGTTTGAGTTTAAGGCCATCCTCTTGGAAGATACCATTGCCTTTCCACCCCTGCGATGGCTGCTCAATCGTCCCCGGCCCGCCAATGCCCGCGATGCTTTGAGCACCTTACTACTCGGTCGCCCTAGGTCATAGGATCCATGGGCCATACCCTAACTGCGATCTGGCACTAATGGTGGCTCACTAATGGTGGTCATGGGGCTGAATGGAAAAGCCCCCCAGAAAGCCCCCCAGAAAGCACTCCACAGACATGCTTAACCTTCCAAAGGTCATGCCAGGTTATCACCAGGGTAATACTGACCTTGAAGTAATCCCCGTAAATACACGGTATTCGAAGGTGGATACTACTACATAAGACGTTCTCTCCGGCCAATTGCGAGAAATATTCTAATAACCATCAAAATATTTGAAATTAGGGTTGAAAATCTCATTTTGAGAAAACAAAAAAAAGATAGCCATTTATACTGAGTTTTCTTGATGGACCTCCCCCTATGATGGGTGAGAAGTCATCAAAAACCGCTGAACTCCACAGCTGGTGATTAGATTATTTTACTGACACCGGTCCTCCATGGCTGGTGTTTATAAAAAATCTCTCATCCCGATCGAGGGCTCCAACTACATCAGGGAAGATATTAGGAATAATTGAGATGTTGCTATCGTACAAATGTAGCTTGTCGCCATAGTGCGCAACATAAGCGATTCCTGGAACTCTTAAGTTGAAACGACTACGGACGATTTAGCTGGTCGCCTATAGTTCACAACATAAGCGATTCCTAGAACCCTTAAGTTAAAACAGCTATAGACGACACAAACCGATTGGTCCTCTGGGTTGACTAGCAGAGACTGGCGGCGTAAATCATTGTGGGCACCGGCAACGCCAACTATAAAACTGCATCTGGACTCAAGTCCACGGCTTAACTAGCCGCTACTATCCCATTGTCCCGTTGCAAAAATCTGGATAGTTCCCATGACTGCTCAACTTCTCCAACCGCGCACCATTCCGACAGCATCTGTTAAACCTTCCATTACGATTGTCGTTTCGCCGCGCGAGCGCTTTGGGTATACACAACAGTCTTTAGAAAGTATTTATAAGTATACTGCAATACCATTTGAACTGATATATGTAGATGCTGGATCGCCCAAGCATATCCATCGGTATTTGGTGAAAACAGCAGCCAAGCGGGGGTTTACCCTATTGCGCACCGACCATTTTCTCTCGCCAAACCAGGCCCGAAATCTGGGTCTCAGCCAGGTAACCACGGACTATGTAGTATTCCTCGACAATGATGTTCACGTCTCGTCTGGTTGGTTGGAAAAGCTCTGGCAGTGTGCCCAGGAAACAGATGCTACGGTAGTGTCTCCCCTCACCTGTGTGGGTAAACCACTCCACGATCGGATCCGTCTCGCCGGTGGTGAAGCCAGAATATTTATGGATATCAAAGGTGAGCAAATCCGGCGGCGGCTTTATGAAAAACGGTTTCTGGCTGATCGTTCAGCCGCTGTGATTAAGCACCAGCTCTATCGGCGTGCCTGCGAGTTTGCAGAGTTACAATGCATGTTGGTGAAGCGAGACATCTTTGAGCGCATTGGCTATCTGGATGAAAATCTGTTGAGCAGCCAAGAAGATATGGATTTTAGCCTGACCGTTAATCGGGCCGGGGGTCAAATGTTCTGTGAACCGGCTGCAGTGGTCACCCATGTGCCGCAAACGTCCTATCATTGGTCAGATCTGGCCTACTTTATGCTGCGCTGGAGTGATGCTTGGGAAGTGGAGAGTCTAATGCACTTCCAACAAAAATGGGACTTGGATATGGACCAGTATTTTCTGCAACGCTACAAGCAACTGGGTCATCGCCGTCGTCAAGCGTTTTTATATCCCCTGCTATATCAGCTGACTAAGGGGAAATCAGGGTCCCGACTAGAGGCGTTTGCTATTGCTCTAGAACGGTGGTTAAACCAGCTGATTACAGACCGCCATAGCAGACTATCAAACAACCCCGTCAGAAAATTAACCCCTGCCGATAGATCTCCTGGCGCTTTGGCTCGTAAATCCCTCAGGCAACAGCAGCTTCGACTATCTGCTCTCAATCAGCCAGGGGTTGCAGTTCGGATATCTCAACCTCCATTAATGGGCCATTAATTAATCGCCTATACGTTGGGTGGTAGGACGGCGTCCCGGCCCGGCCCATGGGAAGCCCCTGGGATTAGGGATACCTTGACTACTTCTGGAAAGGGAACTTGGAGGGACCCTAAGCAACATCGTTAAACTCCCCTCCAACAAAGCTACGTTTCCTAGACCGCCTCTGAACCTCTAGCCCCACAGGTTACTGAAGAGTCCCACTGTGGAATCCCCCTGCAGATTCCCGATGTAAATTCTGCCCTTCTTCACACCTTTGCAAATGAACACCCAAACCCTGACCAGAAGCGCCAGTACCAAGACAGTCTCTCCACCTTCAATCACCCTGATTGTTGCGCCCAGGGAACGTTTTAGCTACGTCCAACCATCCTTAGACAGCATTTACAGACATACTCGCTTGCCCTTTGAACTGATCTATATTGATGTCGATTCTCCTCGGTATCTTCGACATTATTTAGCCCAATCGGCGGCGGAAAGAAATTTTACGCTACTGCGTACCCAGCGATTTCTTTCGCCTAATCAGGTGCGTAATTTGGGGTTGCGTCATGCCACCACAGACTATGTATTATTTATCGATAATGATATGCATGTCTCTCCTGGCTGGCTCGAGCAGCTTTGGCAATGTGCCCAGGAAAACGATGCCACGGTCGTTTCACCGTTGGTTTGTGTGGGTAAACCACTCCATGAACGGATTCTGATGGCGGGTGGAGAAATTAAGCTTTTCCTAGAGACGGCACTGGTTCCGCCAGGTGGGTCAGCGTAAAGGCATGTTGTATATACGATAGACGATAATAGGTTCAGCAAAAGCTGATCTAATCTGGGTGGTGTTATGGATCTATTTTCTCATCCGTGTCCTT
>NZ_JAYGIG010000076.1:0-9152 GCF_034932105.1 Leptothoe sp. PORK10 BA2
CTTTTTAGCCAAACGAACAGGTCAGCAGGTTCCTTCGTTGCTACCTCAAGCCAAATTGTTGGTGTCAACTCCACCTGCCGACAGACTATTGCCTGCTGCTTAAGAGACTAATATGACGGACGCTTACGTACTGAGTGGTAATGATCCAGCCTTACATCTTTATCTAAGCGAGGGATTTAAGATTACGGAGACGAAGACAGGAAAACTTAATGGAAATGAGTCTTTCCCCGCAACTGGACATATTCTTGAATTGGATAAGCAATTTGATGGTCGGGCAGCGGACCGGTGCCAAGCGGCAGAGTAGACGCGATCGCAACCTGGGTCATTTAGAGGGAGGGTCATGGGGGGTGATCGCAGAAAGAGCGATCACCCTAAACGCTCTATCGATCGGGGTGATCGCTCTTTTGAGTTTTCCCCTAGCGCAAACTACGGGTCTGGATGTAGCCAATGTTTAACAGGAGTCTTAAACATTGGGAATAAAAGAGAGTTGGGGCTTCGAGCTCACCCACCAGGGAAGAAATCGGTTTAATACCGAATTTGTAGGGTAACGGTTGCATCCACAGTTTGTTCTCCACCGACGACCGGGGTCGATGCGGCGGCTTCGCCAGCAGCCTCGGCGAAGCGTTGCTCTCCGAGATAAATCGGGGGTGAGTTAGCGCCGTTGATTTGGATGGTCACAATCTCTTGGGGAGTTAAATTGAGGGTCGATAAAACCGTGTTGGCCTGCTGTTGGGCATCGGCGGTGGCTTCTTTAAGTGCAACTTGCCGAGCGTTGGTGAGGGCGCTTTCTTCTGCGACAAAACTCAGGCCATAGACTTGGTTGGCCCCGGCGGCAATGGCATCGTCGATCACGGTGCCTGCATTGTTGGTGGGAATTCTAAAGCTGACGGTATTGGCCCCTATATAGCCGGTGAGTTGTTGGGGGCTGCTGTCGTAGCTATATTGGGGGTTCAGGCGCACGCCGGTGGTTTGGAGTTTTTGGACATTTTGCGATCGCAAAACCTCCATCACCTGCGCTGAACGTTCGGCAACCTGACGCTGCACCTCTTCGGCAGTGGCTCCTTGCACTTCAACACCTAATTCGACTTGGGTTAAGGTCGTCGGGATAGATTCACTGCCTTGGCCCGTGACGGTAATGACTCTTAGCAAAGGATCCTCATTGGCCCAAGCTGCCGGGGCCATCGTGATTGACAATACACTCATGGTGAGCATGGCCCCGCCCAATAAGGGAGCTAAAAAAGGCTTGAGGCTAATCGATTTTATGGGTAACATCTGTACTCCTCGTAACGTTTCTCTACTGTGGCATAGGGAATTGAAACAGTTGAAAATGTTACAATTTCTGTAACCAATGACCCCGATTGAGGCCGCGTATCTCCGCAGTAGGTCGCTCTGGGCCAGTATTTTTATTCATTGGATATTTGATCCTGACTACGACACCTATGACTTAGCCCATTTTGAACCTGTGGTGCTTCAGGTGTTCGACCGCCAAGCTTACAGCGAGAAAGTGCTGCAACAAAGTGTCATGCATGGACTGCCATAATCTGTTACGATGCAGTAGCTGAAATGGCCGAATATAGCAACGAGTTGAAAATTGATTTGGTCGATGCTGAAACCTGTCGTCCTTGGTTGCGAGACTCTATTGACGAAGAGGGCATCGACGTTGAAATAGGTTTCGGGAGATCACTAAGATGTCAAGTCAGAATATAGAGTCGATCAAAACCATCTTCGAAAGCCGCCTAACAACGCTTGAGCACCTCTTAAATTCAGCTCAAACACATTTCAATGGGAGTGAATCTTTCCTGCAGGAGCGCATTGCGGCTGATATGTTGCCATTGGGTACACAAGTCGCTTTTACTTGCAATCAACCACGCAACTTTGCTCTGTGGTGTGACGGCAAACCAATGGACAATTTAGATCCGGAAGTGCCGTCTCTGGTGCTAGCATACGAGCATATAACAAATACTAAGGGACTGCTCTCGGATATTGACACCGAAGACGAAAAGTTGAGTAAGACTACCCGCATCGATCTTGGTCCGGAGCTCTACATCGAGATGTCTGGTAGCGAATATGTGAATGATTTCTTAATGCCAAACTTCTACTTTCATATGGTTACTGCTTACGACATTCTTCGCATGGCTGGTGTACCTATTGGAAAGCGAGATTATATGATGCATCTAGTGCCGTTCCTTAAACAGGGATGAAGCCTAACTATTCAGATGCAGCGGGCATTTGAGAGATCTGGTACTGAGTTCAAGTTTTCCTGCTACTGCTGATTTGAGCTGTTAGGCTCCCTGGTCTCTCTATGAAAAATTTAGCTTCGGAGAAAACATGACAAATTCAATCATTCGCCTTAATCCGCCGGCATTGCCGAATGCTGGCGAAATGGGGTATTCCCAGATATCGATAGTCGAACCAGGCCGTATGGCTTATATATCTGGCCAAGTCGCGTGGCGGCCAAATGGTGAGGCAGTGCCTGAAAGCTTGCCTGAGCAAATGAGTATTGTCTCGATCAACACAAAGGCTGCGCTGGATGCAATTGGGGCTGCACCACACGATGTTGTGATTGCACGCATTTACATGACCAATCTCACCCCTGAAAGATTAGAAGAAGTTATGCCACCGTTTCTAGCTACTTTTGAGGGGGCTCAACCCTGTGTTACCGGTGTTGGTGTCGAGGCTCTTGCTGCGCCCAACCTACAAGTCGAGATGGAGTTGGTTGTCAGGCTTCCTGACTAATTGCTGCTTTCAGGAGATGAAGCCTGAGAATATTAGCAAGAGGGAAAAGAGGCGCGTTTAAATGGCTGTAATAGACAATGTCATCCTCTTCAACCCATATTCCGCCCTTTAGATTGTCACACTGATCTTCCCCCGAAGTAGTAGACAGTAAACTTAAGCTGCGATGGGCTGTTTTAGAGAGAGCCAGTATTTATCCTCAAATTGAACAGGGGATAGAAATCCAATGGTTGAATGAATTCGTTGTCGATTATAGAAAACCTCAATCCATTCAGCGATTACGGTTTTAGCCTCAGCCTGATCAGAGAAAATCTTTGAACATTATCCTGCTTTACGACTCATCGGAAATGTTCACTTTTTTGGGGGAAGGTCACTACAACGTTGCGGAACATAGCTGACAGTTACGATCAAGATGCTGACAGAATTCTGGCGTTGCTGAACTAGGATATGAACGGCTCTCTGAAGCCCCTGAAAGCTCTACGAAATTCAGCGTGCTGCCGATTTTTTTCGCGGGACTCGTTAATCAGGATCTGAACTCTGCTTTCTGATTCCTTCTGAACCGATTCAAGTTCCCGAACGGCAATCTGCAAAATACCCGTCAATTGGCGAATCTGCTCATTGTTCGCCTCAATCGCAGCCTCGGTGACGACCATCTGAGCCTGCTTCAGTTTTTTCTTAATCACCGCTGTTTTATGCGATCGCAAGTGCCGGAGCGCACGGGCAAAAGTTAGAAGCAATTACTCACAGTTGAAGCCCACCCACACTGGCGATGTTGCTGGGCTTTGAGCGGTTCCAAAGAGCGTAGAAACTGATGCAAAAAGCTGGATAGACCATCGCCGATGATGGGCCTATTTTGTGCTGCGAGTGTTACCTAAAATCGGTGGTTTTTGAACCACACCGAACAAAGGAGTGTTGCTCAATATATTTGCATGAATCCAAATGACATGATTGCGCGTACTAGACATGTAGGTAGGATGCAATTGAGTGGTGTTGAAGCCACGGTCTCGATTGTCCTACCGCTGTTCACAACTTAGTGATTTAGGACGATTCAAGCTATGAAAAATATGCTTTGCAATGTTCGTTTTCCTCTGGGTGCTCTGATTTTGGGAGTTGGGATCACGCTTTCCCAAAATGCCTATGCGGGGCATACCAATACTGTACTGAGTACCGTGCTAGACGGTAGTGCGGAGATTACCAGTGACGGCGGTCTGACCCAGCAGGTGGGCGATGGAGAAGGGATGGGAGAAGCCTATGTGTTTGGCATAGACGGCGATGCAACAACCCTATGCTATGCGATTGAAGTCTCAGGTATTCAGCTGGTGCCAGTGGGCGAAGGCATGGCAGCTCATATTCATGAGGGGGCGATGGATGAGAATGGTCCGGTTGTGGCCGTATTGGCTGGTCCAGAGGATGGCGATGCAGGGGATTGTCTAACGGAGGGTGAAGAGGGCAAGTTTCCGACCGGTGAGACTGGCATTGTGCAACGAATCCTGGAAAATCCTGAAGATTTCTATGTTAATGTTCACAATCCCGAGTTTCCCAATGGGGCAATTCGGGGTCAACTAAGCGGTCCAAGTCATTCTCACTAAACAAAGCGGGTACCAACTCAAAGCAGGACGTTTTCTCAAGGAGAGTATTCAGAAGTCAGGAGTCGGGAATCAGGGCCTCACTGGCTTCTGACTTCTGGTCCCTGATTCCCCACCTAGTGCAGCGTCAAGACTAAGAATGAGGGAAGGCAACAATGTTGAGGTGAGTAGCGTCGGATAGGAAAAAGCAGTTGTTTCTATGCCAAAAAAATACATTGTCCGCCTCAGCGAAGTAGAACGCAATGCATTACGAGGGGTGATCAAGCAGCTCAAAGGTAGCAGCCAGAAAGTTCGCCGGGCTCAAATTTTGTTAAAAGCAGATGCAGAGGACTCAAGCTGGACCGACGCGCGGATTGCAGAAGCGTTTTGCTGCCGCTCTCAGACCGTCGAAAACATCCGCAAACGACTCGTGACCCAAGGCTTTGCAGCGGCCCTCAACGGCCTCAAGCGCCCCGCCCCACCGACAGCCAAGTTGCTAGACGGGGAGCAAGAAGCCCAAGTGATTGCGATGCGGTTAGGTGAAGCGCCAAAAGGCTATGCCAACTGGTCGTTGCGGCTCCTGGCGCGCAAAGTAGTGGAACTCGGTATGGTCGAATCAGTGAGTCACGAAACCGTGCGTCAGACGCTGAAAAAAACGGTGTGACCAACCGCAAGATAGCGTACTGGGTCATACCGCCTAATGTGGATGGCGAGTTTGTCGCGCAGATGGAAGCAGTCCTTGATGTCTACGCTCGTCCGTACAACCCTGACTGTCCGGTCATTTGTATGGACGAACAGCCGGTGCAGTTGCACACAGAGACCCGGCAACCGATCAAGGCCACGGCTAAGCATCCCAAACGCGTGGACTATGAATACGAGCGAGCGGGGACAGCGAGTATTTTTATGGTTACGGAACCGCTGGTGGGCTGGCGACAAGCGACGGTGCGTCAACGCCGCACGAAGATGGATTGGGCTACTGAAGTCGCGTTTTTAATGGAAGGTCGTTATGCCCATTGCCCAAGGGTGGTGCTCACTTGCGATAATCTCAATACCCATACCAAAGGGGCTTTCTACGAAACGTTTGAGCCGGAGCGGGCGAGCCCGCTCGTGCGACGTATCGAATTTTGTTACACCCCAAAACACGGCAGTTGGTTGAATGTGGCCGAGAATGAACTGAGCGCAATGACTCGGCAGTGCGTTGACGGCAGACGCATGGGTGATATCGAAACACTATGAAGTGAACCCCTAATTTTGGACAGTCAAATCAGATGATAGTGAGTCTGGACTCGTATGTATCAATCTGAGACACTTGACTATTCTGCCCTCCACTTTGCTTCAAATTCGCTGGGTGTCAAATAGCCCAAAGACGAGTGAATTCTCTTCTTCATATACACCTCATCTAAAAACTCTTCTATTCTCTCATACACTTCATTAAAGTTGCGATAGTCCGACAAGTCAACCTCTTCTTCTTTAATTGTTCTCATCAGTCGTTCAGCAAAGCCATTCTCATAGGCTTTGCCCACACCTGCCATACTAATCGCTATCTCATTCTCCTCCAACATCTGAACATACGCATTGGCCGCATATTGCACGCCTTGATCTGAATGATGAATCTCTGGAACATACTGGTTCAGCCCTTTCTCTAATGCTGTTATCGTCAGATGTTTCTCCATCGTTCTATCCAAGTGCCAGCCTCGAATACTTCGGGTAAAGACATCCATTAACACGGCTAAATAGACAAATTCCTCCTTTAATCGGATATACGTGATGTCGCCAACCCATACCTGCTCTGGACGCTCGACGACCAGCCCTTTGACTAGGTTGGGATACCGCTTATAGCCGTGGACACTGTTCGTCGTTCGTTTCCGTCGTATTCGTCGCTTGGCGAGTAGACCGAGTTCTTTCATCAATCGGCTAATACGTTTGTGATTGACATCCCACCCCTCTCGCTGCAACTGTTTGGTAATACGCCTGTAGCCATAGGTGGGATAGCGACCGGCGACATCAATGATCGCTTTTTTGAGATCCGCTGCTTGCGATTCGTTGGCTGATGTTGGTCGATAGTAGTAGCGGCTTCGACTGTAGCCAATCACATCACAGATGACCTGGATCGGATACTCAGTTTTCAACGGCTCAATCATGGCTCGTTTCCGCTCAGATTCCACCTGTCTGAAGCTTTTTTTGCCACCGATAACGCCATCGTTAGCCGACCCACCATCCGTTCTAATTCCGCGATTCGCTCGGCTGAATCATTTCCTCCACCTTTGCCTCCAAACGCTAAATGGGCCTGTTTGAGAAATTCATTGCGCCAACGATTGATCACCGAGGCATGCACTTTATGAGCTCGACTTGCTTCGCTCACGCTACGCTGGCCACTGACGATCTCAAGCACCACGTTTGCCTTGAATTCGCTACTGTAATTTCTTTGTTTACTCGCCATATGCCTCTCCCCCTATGGACTCTAGCTGACGCTCTCTCAGAGCTGTCCTAATTTTGGGGGTCACTACAAACGCTGCTGACCCCACAACTTTACGCAACGTTTCCCAGTAAGGTGGAAGCAGATGCGATCGCAAAGCTATTCTCCAACCAACTCCCAACCATCACAGAACCCCTCCAAGGCGCAATCCTCAACAACACGCTGCCAAGCTCCTGGGGCGTTCTCAATCGCAACGGCAAAATCATTGCAGTCGCTTATCTCCAGAGCAATCTCGATCAAAGCTTCAGCCCATTTGGCACGCCCTATGGCGAACAATCCTCACGCTACCATTCTGGCCCTGCTGAACTGCTCAGCAACTAAATTTTGTAGAAAGCACCACCCTGCGATTGGTTCGGCTGCCAAAAATCGTCGCGCCAAACAAGATCATTTTTCGAGCCGATCTAAGCTATCGAGAATGAGATCCAGCCCAAACGCAAACCTGTGAAGACCATCATAATCCCCGCGTATGACCTGTTGTGCCAGCTGGTTGATATGAGGATACTGACTCTCAGGAATCTGTGGCAGAAACTGTGCGGCCATCTCTGCATAGTCTGCAGGCTCAAAGGGAAAGTTCAACGCTTGAAGTGTAAACCCATAAATATGGCTGTCGATGGCATTTTGCACATGATCGGCCATTTCATACGAAAAACCCGCTGCTCGTAGACACCCCAGGGTTGAATCGGTATATTGCAGCATGGCAGGCCCTACATTTACTCGCGATACCAGCGGCATCGTCGCCCAGGGATGGCGCAGCAGCACCTTATGGGCGCTGATGGCCCGTCGTCGCATAGCCTCCTTCCAGTCAGCATCGAGCTTTGGCACCTCTATTTCACTCACTATGCAATCGACCATGCAATCGATCACGTCATCTCTATTAGTGACGTGGTTATATAAAGACATGGCCTTCACGCCCAGTGCCTGAGCAAGCTTTCGCATAGAGAGTGACTCAAGCCCGTCTTCATCGGCTAAGCGGAGCGCACACTGCAATATTCGCTCTCTGCTTAAGGGAATGCGTTCTAACTTCTTTGAACTGGGTTTATTGGCCATCCTTGTTTTTCACGATCATCTGCAAAGCGTCAACAAATCAGCCCAATTGAAAAGTTTTGTTGTCCTTCTCTGATTATTACATACACTGTAAGTCTATACTAAGTTTACAACGTAAGCATGCACTGTAAGTTTTTGTCAGCGTGATGATTTTTTGTCGAACACACTCTATTGTTCAGGCGTTCAGTTCAGGCGTTCAAATGAAGGCAATCACCCAAGAAAAATACGGTTCACCAGAAGTCTTAAGCGTCACGGAAGTAGCCCGCCCGGTGGTTGAGGATGATACTGTCTTGGTGAAGGTTCAGGCTGCATCGATCAACGCGGGCGACTGGCATTTAATGAGAGGATCTCCCTTTCTCACTCGGCTGATGTTCGGTGGGCTATGGCAGCCCAAAATAAAGACAATTGGGTTCGATATTGCCGGTACGGTAGAAGCCGTCGGCAAACATGTCACGAGCTTTCAGGTTGGAGATGAAGTCTTTGGCGATATGTCAGAGTGTGGGTTTGGTGCATTTGCCGAATATGTGGGTGCCACAGAAAACGCTTTGAGCCTAAAGCCCAATAATCTCACCTTTGAAGAAGCGGCGGCGGTTCCGGGCGCGGCGCTGACGGCTTTGCAAGCACTGCGTGATGTGGGCGAGGTGCAGCCGGTGCAACGGGTGTTAATTATCGGTGCATCGGGTGGGGTGGGCTCCTATGCGGTGCAGTTGGCCAAAGCTTTTGGAGCTGACGTGACGGCTGTATGCGGCAGCGCCAAAGTAGATCGCATTCGCTCGCTCGGTGCGGATAAAGTGATGGACTATACACAAATAGATTTCACCCAGAAAGGGGTCTATGACTTAGTAGTTGATGTGGCTGCCTATCGGTCGGTGTTTGACTATTTGCCGATGTTGAAACCACGAGGCATCTACGTTTTGGTGGGGGGTGCGATCCCCCGACTATTCCAGGTGATGATTTTCGGGGCAGTGATTTCTAAGATGAGTAATCGCACCGTAAAATCTGTCATGGTAAAACCCAATTCAACAGATTTAGCCACGCTGAGAGATCTGATTGAGGCAGATAAAATCATTCCATTGATTGACCGGCTTTACAGCTTAGCAGAAGTCCCCACCGCCATTCGCCGACTTGAGCAGCGGCAGGTGGTCGGCAAAGTTGTGATTCGCGTTTGAACAGTGCGTTTGAAAATTTAGACGCACGTTATTGCCGGTGGCACTGGTTCCGTCGACTGGGTGCCTTGAAACACTTGGCTTCAGTGGGCTAGACAGCATATCGAATAGAAAATAACTGCGACCAAGATATCCCTGCCTCCAAAATTCCTAACTTCACAGCAGGGA
>NZ_JAYGIG010000077.1:0-9067 GCF_034932105.1 Leptothoe sp. PORK10 BA2
CGGGTTCTCTCGTATTTGTTCGATGGTCTCACGGTCGCTGATGCCCAAACGTTCCTTGATGATTAAAGCGCCCAGGGCCATCCGAAAACTTTTAGCGGGGGCTCCCTCATCTTGGCTGAACTGCTGCGCATACACTGACTCAAAGTCATCCCAGGGAACCATCTCCGCTAGTTTTATCCAACGGTTCTCACTCGATAATTTGCCCCCAAACGGCAGATAGAAGTTCTCGAACGATAGTTGCCCCGGTGATGAGTGTCGGTACATGTCCCTGATTAAGTGCAAGGGTTTTGTGCATTTTAGCCAATTTCCTGTGCACCTAATCAGGACGTAACAGCCTGTAACCCTTGTTAAGTCTACGTCGCTATTTTTTCAGCAAGCCCTAAGTAGATGAGCACAATTAATTTCAAAATCCTGGAGGCCCCCTAAATCCCCCAATTCTGGGGGACTTTGAGTTCCGAAGCCCCCAAAATTGGGGGTTGGGGGCTTTTTAAAGAGTGTCATCTTTGAAAAGTTCTCATGTAATTTATTTTGTCTGCTTACTTACAAGTCCCTTCAACAGAATTGAAAAGGCACATCGGCTTAGTTTTGGCTTCGACTGCGCTCAGCTAGCAAGATACCTGGGATAGGTACTTGCAGACTATGGACCGCCAGAAGACAACAACTGACATTAGCACAAGCAAATGAAAACTAGTGGTCTGTCAAGACTAAGATTTGAGATCGATGAAAATCGCTTACAACTTGGCTGAACCTTATCTCGACTCACAATTCACCGACTCAATCCCAATTTTTAGCTTTGACGCTGCACTACTCGTGCAGCAAGACTAAATTTTCGGATAAATGAGTGATTGGCTTAAACCTTGCTAAACCTTATACCCTACTCCCTACTCACCATTCCCTTTAGGCTGAGCTTGTCGAAGCCCACTCCCGACCTCAACCCGAATTTTTAACGTTGACGATGTACTAGTTTTCCAGGACATCTAAAACAGGCTGATTGCCTAGGGCTTTATAGTAAAGGATTTGCAAAATTAGACCGTTAGTATTACCAGTCAAAATGGCGTTGATTTCTTCATTTTCTTCATAGAGACCGGCATAGAAACCACCACCATCAGGATCTTGTAAGTCTTTTACTGCCTTGATTAACTTCACTGTATAGGGATTTTTAGGGAAGAGATAGTACCATCCAAAGGCAGACTTTGTACTCAGCGTACGCAGCTCTGGGTGAGGCTCATTCTCTTCTGTAATCACGGCCCAAGGTGTACCATTTGCATAGAGCGTACTGTACAGAAAATGAGGAGCCTGATCCACATTGTCCTCAGAAACAGCGGTGAGATGCCCTGTTTCTTTATATCTGTTCTCTTGGGCAGCCAGGACAGCCTGAGCAGACTTTTCTAAGTTATCATCCCAGCCAAATTCAATTGCTTCTAGAATATAAGACTCGCTGACGACGTAGTTGTTAGCATCTGTATCTTGGAAATTACGCTGATCGACAGGAATTTTGACTCCGCTCACTTCCACCAGCTTCATAGGATCTGCTTCTAGTGCTTTGGGCGCTTTCAATCCCCAGAGCTCATAGCCACGGACTGCATATTCTTCATAGCCCAGACGCCCTTCTTGCACGGGTAGTAGTTTGCCATCAGATTCATAGATAGCGCCATAGAGCTGACCGTCTTCAATGGAGCGGGGCAACTGCCAACTCGCCATTAAACCAGAAATCCAATTGTCATATTGTGGATGACAGGTGCGAATAATATGCAGGGATGTGAGAAAACGTCCGATATCTAGTGCAGACCAGCCCAGACCTTTCTCCGTCGGCTGGTTAGAATAGTCTACCATTTCTCCAGTGGCGCTATTGTATACCTTGTTGGGCAGGGCACCTTCGACCAAAGGTAGCTCGCCGAGGGACGTTAAAAACTGATTGAGCTGTAGATCGAACTCATCTTGGTCGATTATCCCCATCCAACGGACGGCATTCAAGGCCATTAAATAGTTTCCCTGATCCCAAAGGGTGCCAGAGGGAAACTTATCGGCTGAGTTGGTAAATCCGGTTTCGGGCTGTCGGTTATTGACAAAATATTGCCAGGCGACCGTCGCATATTCTTGCTCTTGCTCCGTCAGTGGAGAGGTTAGCTGGCCGCATAAATTATTAGACGACTCGTCTGTTGTTGTTGCCTGCAAGTCGGCCTTGGGAGCACCAGTGCCAATTGTGCCACTGGTACAAGCAGTCAAACTGCTCATGGTTAAAAGGCTAGCAAACAGACCGATAAAGGTTCGGGAGTGAGAGAAATTCATATTTTTAAGAGATATGAGCGATGGGTTGCCCGTTTTGGGCCTTGAATAACAAACTTTCAAGAATAATGGCGTTAGTATTGACGTTGATCGCTGTATTAGGACCAAGGTCTGGGTTTTCATATCGGCCTGATAGATACCCCTTTTGCTCGTCCGCAAGATTTTGCACTGCCTGTCTCAGGGTTTGGCAATACTCGTTCTCTGGAAACAGGCTATTCCAAGCAAACGCAGCCTTTGTACTTAAAAAACGTAACTCGGGATAATTTTTCCCTCTTACATCTGTTGCTGACCAAGACCGACCATCGGAATACACACTGTAGTAGAGAAAATAGGGCTTACGATCCAATGCATCTTCGTTTACTGCGGTTAGTATGCCCGTGTCAGCATAGCGATTTGCTTGAACCTGTAGAAGATTTTCGATTTGAGCCTGCCAGGTTTCAGGCACGCCCAATTCCATCGCCCATAGCAAATAGGGATCGTTGGTGAGGTGATTACTCGCTCCTGAGGAGTTAAAATCACGCTGATCCACCATCAGTTCTAGGCCCTCCACTATCACAGGCTGAGTCGGGGGATTCTGGAGGGCATTATTGGCTTCTATTCCCCAGAGTTTAAAACCATCGGCCGCATATTGTTCATAGCCTAATCGTCCTTCTTGCCAATATTCTAAACCGTTGTGCCCCGAACCACTGCCCCATAACCAGCCATCTTTAATGGACTTGTTTAGGTCATAACCGGCTACGATTTTGTTGATGCGATCGCGAAAATTCGGATAGTGGGTTTTCACCGTATGCAACGCAATCAGATAGCGACCTAGATCTAAGGCAGACCAGCCGCTTGTGCCGTTAGGATCAGGACGATTCCCTAAGGTTCGCATGGCGGCGGTGTCAGTGCCATAGGCCTTGTTTGGCAGCTTGGTTGGGGGTAGGGGCAACTGCTCTAGAGTGGCTAACAAAACCGACAGTTTCCCATTGAACTCTGATTCAGAAATAAGCCCGAGTTGACGCGCTGCATGCACGCCTAAAAGAGCACTCCCCTGATCCCACCAGGTCGCCCAGGTAAGTCTATCCACCGCATTTACCATGCCAGTGTCAGGATTCCAGTTGTTTTCAAAATAGTTCCAGGCACGCTGGGCTGCGGCTTGATCCAAGGGATTATCCAATTGAATTATGCTTTCCAAGGGAAAGGTGGCAACAGAAGATTCAGAGGTTTCCAAATCGAGTGTGTTTTTTTTTCCTCAGTAGGCAGTGCCTGGGATAGTTCTATGCTGGGTGGTCTGGGTGCAGACACTGTTTCTATACTTTCCCCCTTAGCAATCCAATAGTTGCCTTGATCATTCGTCACCATTTGAATGACAGGTTGGGACGTCTCTGGCAAGCCCAGACCCAACACATCTCCATCGCGAATGGCATCCCACCAGGGAGAGTCCATATCTTCGTGGGGATAGATGAGAGGTTGTTGCTCAGTATTTTTATGGAGCAATGCTTGCAGAATCAGGCTATTGGTAGACCCGGTAAACCCAATGGCTCTACGGCCATCATTCTCGTAAAAGCCCTCATAATAGCCAAGCTGTGGATTATATAAATCGAGTGTTGCTAGCCACAGATCTCGACCATAGTCGCTATCGGGAAACAGGGTGTGATACGCAAACGCAACAGCGGTACTCACTACACGAGAATTGGGGATAACCTCACCATTGTCGTCCACAGCAACCCACGAGCGACCATCGGACACTAGGGTGCTATGCACTACATATGGTTCTTGATTGACTAAAGTAGTACCCGAAGCGCTAAATGTGCCAGTACGCTGATATCGACTTGCTTCCGCCTTGTAAATGGCTTCCACCAAGGACGTAATTTGAGGATCGAACCCAAATTCTAGGCCGTACAAGATAAAGGGAGTACTGGTGGTATTTAACAGCTCATCTCGCTCGCGTTGTTCTGGCTGAGAACGATTGGTGGGAACGGCTTGGTCTTCTACCTTAGTGGTGACATAATTGCCGCCAACCGCCGAACGAGACGCATCAAAGCCCCATAGCTGAAAAGCACGGGCAGCATACTCTTCATAGCCTAAGATTTCGGCTGGTTTCACTCGGATGCGATCGCGCCCCCGATCATCTTGGTCTAACCGAGCATTAGCAATGCGGCCATTTCTCACCACTCGTAGATAGGACCAATCTAATGCCAGCTTATCGACTGCATCAGTATATTCGGGATGGCACGTTTTGAGGGTGTGCAATGCTGCCAGTAGACGACCAATATCTAGACCCGACCAGCCATCTCCCTGGGGAAGCGTATTACCACCGTAATCGATGGGCTCTAGGGTAAGGGTGTTATAGGAGCGGTGGGGCAATTCGCCTGCAAAGAGATCGATTTCCTGAAGCGCTCCCATCAAATGCCTTACCCGCTGGTCAAACTTGTTGGCATTAATCACATCCATCGCCCGAGCCGCATGGAGCGAGCCCAGGTAGTCTCCAATGCCCCACAGAGTGACGCCATCAAGATCGCTACGGTCAGGGACCAAACCAGACGGGGTGTGATTCGCCTCAAAATATTGCCAGGCTGTTTTGGCATAGCGCATATCCGTAACATTTAAGGGAGATCCTACCGCTGAACAAGCCGAAGAACGGGGTTTTTCAACCGGTGCGATCGCTGCAATCGTAATCCCTTCAGGCGGCGCTGCCGGAGGTGGAGGTGCAGCCGCTACGGGTGCAGCCGGGGGAGGCTCAGGATTATTGGCTGTTTCTGGCGCTGGCTTCGCAGGGGGCTGAGCGGGGGGCTGAGGCTGAGAATGACTAGCCGTCTCTGGTGGTGGGGGTAGTTCCCCTGTATTTTCACCCGCTGGAATCGTAGATACCGAAATCGGAGCACTGCCGCTGGCCAACATGGGCACATAACCACGGGCCTTGTAATACAGGATCTCCAAAATTAGACCGTTACTATTACCCGTCAAAATATCATTAAGGGGAGGTTCAGGATCATACAGCCCTGACTCATAAATACCTGCGTAGTAGCCCCGTCCCGAATTCGTGGTGTCTTTTACATGGTCGAAAATCTTGTGGGCATAGGGATCATCTGGATACACATAGCGCCATCCAAAAGCAGATTTCGTACTGAGGGTACGCAATTCGGGATGTAGCACATTGTTCTCAGTAATCACGGCCCAGGGCTCGCCATTAGAATAAACCGTACTGTAAAGAAAGTAGGGAGCCTTATTAATGTTGTCCTCAGTAACAGCCGTCAACAGTCCCGTATCTTCATACCGTCGTTTCTGGGCCTCAAACACTCTACGGGCATAATCGGCCTGGTCTCCTTCTAGACCAAACTCAATCGCATCTAGAATATAAGACTCACTGACAACATAGTTATTGGCATTCGTGGTTTGAAAATCCCGAGTATCGTATGGAATCTGTATGCCATAGATATCAACAAAATCAAACGGGTCGTAGGCTAAAGCCTGCGGAGCATCAAACCCCCAAAGTGAATAACCCCGTGCAGCGTATTCCTCATACCCCAAACGCCCCTCCTGCACTGGGAGCGTAGTATCATCTGGCAGAACTGCAGCTCCATACAACATGCCATCTCTAACGGAGGCGGCAATATTCCAACTAGAGAGAACACCAGCCATCCACTCAGAGTACTGAGGATGACAAGTCCTCAGAATATGAAATGCAGCTAGCAAACGACCAATATCAAGCGCAGACCAACCAATACCCCGATCTAAAACATTGTTACCATAGTCCACTATTTCTCCGGTGGCACTGTTGTAAACCTTGTTAGGTAGAGTATCTTCAAATAGCCGTAGCTTACCCAAACTAGTCAGAAACTGATTCAAGCGACTGTCAAATTCTGCTTGCTCGATTAATCCCATCCACCGAGCCGCATTCATCGCTGCCAGGTAGTTACCTAAGTCCCACAGGGTACCAGATGGATAGCCACCAGCTGAATTAGACAACCCCGTGGACGCTTGAACATTATCAACAAAATAATTCCATGCCGATTGGGCATAGACCATTTCTTCAGGCGTTAGGGGTTGTGTAATAGCAGCACACTGTCCTGGACCATTTTGCGCCACAACAGGAGAAATTTTGAATATAGAGATCCATAGAGTAAGAAATATACCCACCAACCAATAGGCGATAAATCTAGTCCAGAACCGATGGCGGGACAATAATAGTATTAACACTTCTCTCTGGGGCCAAATTAAAAAACAGAGCGTTCAAATTTAAGCGAAATTGATATATGAATAGCGAATTTCAATAGGCACAATAACCACAGCTACTCTGCGCAAGAATACTGCCATTACCTCAAATGGATGGCCAAGACTACGTTCAACATTTCTGCTAATCGCTTTCTACAACAGAGGTCAAAGATGTATCGGTAGCTGACTGAGCCTTGGGAGATAAGCGTTTACTGGCATACTCTAGGGTAATGATTAAGCCCAGTGCTGTGGCAATGCCGCCAACCACTGTAAGAACGGCCCAAATCGTTGGGGGGCCTATAAATTCATCCTGATTCATATACGCTTAGCCTGTTGAACACTCTGTAAACAAACTGAAAATGGGCCTACCTGATGTAACCCACAGCGTGGGTAGTTTCTACGCTACCCTATCCATTCGAGATAAAAATCAGTGATTTTAACTATTTCTGATGCGTCCTGATTCATATACGCTTAGCCTGTTAAACAAACTGTAAACAAACTGAAAATGAACCTGCCTGATGTAACTCACAGCGTGGGTAGTTTCAACGTTACCCTATCCATTCGAGATAAATAATCAGTGATTTTAACTATTTCTGATGCGTTATATAGAGAGTTTGTTCCGTTATTCAATGTTCTGGGTATATCTAAACTTAGCATCTATTCGACTCGCGTCTACCAAAATCACGCATCTACAACAAAAAGAAAAATATAAACCTTTTGGGTGGGCCACAGGCATAATCATCGATGGACAATAATACTTCTACGATTCTATTGATAGATGACGATCTATTTTCGAGAAAACTACTACAAGCAATGTTGCAAAAAGTAGGATGCCAAGTGGTTGAAGCCGACGGCGGAGAAAGAGGACTAGAACTCTATCAAGAAATTTCCCCTGCACTAATTTTATTAGATGCCAAAATGCCAGGTATGGACGGCTTCGAATGTTGTCGAAAAATACGTCAGCTCCCGGATGGAGAACATATCCCCATTTTAATGGTCACTGGATTAGAGGATTCCACATCAGTGGAAATGGCGTTTGCTGCTGGTGCAACGGACTATGTGACTAAACCTGTGCAAATGCCAATTTTGTCGGGTCGAGTAAAATATTTACTCAAGGCTTGGCAAGCCGAAAAAGAAGTGCGAGAAAGCAATGAGCGTTTTCGGCTCGAATTGAAGCGCGCAGCTGAATATGTGGAAGCACTTCTACCGAATACTGAAGATTCTAGAAAAATAAAAGAGAATATTCAGACCGGTATTCATGTAAACGTTCAATATCAACCCTCCAATGCATTGGGAGGCGATGCCTTTGACTACACTTGGTTAGACGATGAACACCTAATGTTTCATCTGTTAGATGTGGCAGGGCATGGAGTCAAATCTGCGTTGTTGTCCGTTTCAATTCTCAATATCTTGAGAAAACAAACGCTACAGGATGCCGATTTCTATGATCCTGAAACAGTTTTGACGGCTTTGAATAACGTTTTCCAGGTCAGTGATGACGGAGAAGATTATTTCACGTTCTGGTATGGGGTCTATAACATTACTAACCGCACCTTAAAGTTTTCTTCTGCGGGTCATCCCCCTGCGGTGCTAGCGGTGCCTGAGGGTAGTGATTACAAGACTTGTTATTTAGATAGTGATGGTATTGCTATTGGTTTGCTGCCTGAATTTCCCTTTGAAATGCGGCAGTGCGAAGTCCCAGAAGGCAGTAGTCTCTATCTTTTCAGTGATGGAGTCTATGAAATCCCTGTTGGGGATACCCATGAAATTTGGGGCTTGGATGCTTGGGCTGACACTCTACGAGGACATAAGGAAAAACAGTCTGCTGACCTACAGCCTTTGTTAGAAACAGCATGTCGCATCAATGGTGGGAATACATTGGAAGATGACTTTTCAGTTTTAGAGGTCTGTTTTGCCTAAACGGTGAGCGCGACAAACCGCCACGCTAATGGTTTGGACTCGATCTTGGATTGGAGGAAAGTCATCGATTTTAATTACAAGACTTAATCGGTAATAAAACGGCTGAAAAGCCCTCAAATGCTTGCGGGGAAAGCTTTTAAGACTGATTTTAGCCATTTTCTGAAAGCCCCTCATAGCAATGGTTTCAGCTATTTCCGATTAAGTCTACAGAAGTGATCCCTCGCAAAATATTCTCCACTTGGGTGCCTTCACCAAAAAGGATTTACCACACAAAGGAGGCATCATTTGGGATTGGCAACTCAGCTTTTCCCTAGCAGAACTACAAATTCAAAATCTTTTTACCCGATTCTCTCTTTTTCTAGATTTAAAACGTCTAGCTGTGGGGATACCCATTTCATTAGACCTCTTGCAAAAATGATTATGTGTTAGCCTGAAAGGCTTTTCTAACTCTTTCAGGCCAGGTTGAGTTCATAGTTGTAGAGGGCCGGCGATTAAATTGAAACGCAGCCCATAGCGCCGTCGTCGATTGCGATAGCACTGCGCTAAAACCTTAAAGATTTTGACCCGTCGATTTACATGCTCAACCCAGATGCGCTCCTTGCCCAAGGTTCGATTGTAGTCGCGCTCTGCCTCGGAGAGTTCTCCACCCTTTGGTTTTTTCTTA
>NZ_JAYGIG010000078.1:0-8902 GCF_034932105.1 Leptothoe sp. PORK10 BA2
TATCTCAAAGGCCATGCTGGCCGTATTCCCAACTATCGCTACTACCAGATGGAAGGCTTGCCCATTGGCTCTGGTCCCGTTGAATCTTGGGTCAAACAGATCGATGCCAGACTGCAGGTGACCGGTGAACAATGGAATGAAGAGACGTTGCCGCAAATGTTCAAGTTGAGATCCGCTTATCTCAATCAACAACTGGATTATTTTTCATCCGCCAGCGGATGACGTGCTCCCGATAGGTATCTTGCTCTGCCCGCTCGATGATTTGATTAAACGCCTGATTATCCGTCCGAATACAGGTAACGCCATCGCGCCATTGCTGTTTTTCCATGGTTTCCTTAGCGACAGCCTGATGTAGGGTGGCTGGAATGCTAACTAAGAAAGCCAGGTGGTTGTCTAAAAAAGGCTGTAGACGATAGCCCAAAGTCTGGGTGGCATCGGGTTGTAGCGTCACCTGCCAAATCGCAGTATACCCCTTAACCTGATCGGGCCGTCGCTGATAAAAGTGAATTCTAGACTCCATGAGTAACTGATCCACCCCTTGATAGGCCAGGGTAAGTTCTTCTCCCTCCCCATTGATTAAGCCATCATTAAAAACAGGAATCGGCTCAGATGTTTTTTCCAACAGGCGAACCGGACGGAGTTTCGTCCCGGTTTGCTGCCGCACTTTCCCTAGGATTTCAAACAGATCGGCAAAATCAGCCTCAAAACTGAGGCTCAGCTCAAATTCGACTAATTGAGTGTTGTAGTTAGTTAGGGTGAGCTCTTCAAATAACCCGCCCTGTAGTACCAGATCGCGCTGAATGCTAATTGTCTCAGCCCGGATCGATGCGCGGTTGTTGTCACCAACAATGTAGGGATTGGCACACAATACCGACAGGGCAAATCCACGCTGGGCTGTACTAGACCTGTTGTGAAATTGGAACCATAATGAGCTGAAATCCTTGTACAGCAATGATCCTAGGCTCCAAGTTGCTACAAAGCCTGAAACCCTTACCAAAAAAGGGGTTTCAGGCGCTTGAACGCTTAATTTACAACAACTCTAATATGTAAAAACAAACTTAATCGGGGACTCGTATCAACGTTCTACTGAACTCGCTTAAAATTCAGAAGTTCTTGGGGCGAGGCCAGGATATCAATTCCCACAAAGACAATCTTCCCGTCAGGATTGAGCAGGAATCGCCATGCTAAGTTGATGCTAACACCGTCACCAAACCAGGGCGTTTGCACATCTCCAACTACTTTAATTTGGGTACCCCCACCTTCTAATGGTTCAGAAACACCTCGCTCCGGTTTCAGCTTCAGCCCATAGCACTCTTCACGCATATACGCGAGAATATTTTCCTGACCCACTATGGGTTTCTGGAAAGGTGGATTCAAGGCTCCTTCTGCCACAAATAATGCCACCGCTGACTGAAAATCAAAGGCATTCATATTTTCCATATAACTCAGGACCGTCGCATTCTTGATGCCTTTAATGCGGACTTTGGTTCGAGGAGCCGCCTTTTGGGGGGGAATCAGAGGTTCTTTGACTTTTGGAGTTCCACCTGCTGGAGCATACCCCATATTGGCAACAATATCCTGCAAGATAGTGAGTTGCTGCCCCCCCTCCAGTGGACGGATATCCTTGAGCCAAACAGATGCCTGTCTAGAGAGTTTATAGCCTTTGGGAATGGGAGCTACGATGTTCTGTTGCATCCATTCACTTAATTGATACCAAAACCCCAACTTAACATTTGTGCTAAAAGACGAATAAGTCTGGCAGAGGGGCGTATCTGTGTGGTTGACCAAATCGCACATTGCCTGCGTTTGCTCTAACGGTGACATCTGCTTGATTTGAGTCAGGACTTTTTCTACGAATACCATAGGAACCACTTCCATGGCAGCGGGAATAATGGTCAGTCCCATCTCAGTGTAGGTAAACCACAGTAAGGCCAACTGATCTTCAGCTTTGAGCTGATTGAATGATTGAACCAGTTCTGGGACTACATTAGAAACTTGAATGTCAGGAAAAATGGAACGAGCTGCATCAAGGGTGAATGGCATAATTAAAGTCTCCAAATGTCATTGAACAATTGAGTAAATTAAAGCTTGAGTGAAAGAGATAGGTTGGGTTTCGGAACAAACTATTTTGGGTGCCAACTCAAAGCGGGACGTTTTCCCAAGGATAGTATTCAGAAGCCAGGAATCATGGCCTCACTGGCTTCTGGCTCCTGATTCCCCACCTAGCCAGGATTTCCCGGCCTTAAGCTGAGACCTACTATTTCGCCCACCTAGCTGACGGCAAAGGCAATCCATACCACTAGAGCAACGAACAAAATAGCCGCGCCCCCCAGAACGATATAACGCCGCTGTTGTTTAGGTGAGGGATACTTGGTTTCATAAACCTCAGGCTCAAGGGCGTAGTTATTGACGATGCCCTCATCGTTTACTCGATAGCCAGCTCCCAATGGTTCATTCTGAGATTTGTGCCTAGTCGTGGGCGCTTCAGCGGGGGTAAGCTCACTGCCATCGCTGGGAGAATGGTCAGATATCTTTTTCTCTTTATTGATGTACCTCATGGTTGTATTACCTCATACAAGGGTTAAACTAGGAAAACAAAATGAAAAATCTAAGTATTTTTCAAATGAAACATCCAGGCTTAGGGTTACTGCTGAACACCACCAAGATTAAATAGAAAAGGCACTGCCGTTTGCTCTTTTCCTCCCATGACTAGGACCTTGGGCATTTGAGATCCGCCATCTTTCCAAGCTTGAATCGCCTCTTTTTGCAACACAAGTTGCCCTCCTTCGGCTTTCAATGTTTCGGCTAGCAATCTCTGCGCCTCTGCTTTACCCTTGGCACGGTTAATATCAGCCTGGGCCTCTTGCTCCGCTTCTTGGGCCACATAAATGGCTCGTTTGGCTCGCTGTTCAGCAATTTGTTTTTCTTCTACGGCCTTAGCAAATTCCGGGGAAAAGTCTAAATCGACGACACTCGTATCCAGGACAATAATTCCATATTTTTCGAGTCTCTCACTTAAGGCGTCATCAAAATCTTGCTTGAGTTCATTTCTTTTGGTAATCGCTTCTTCTACCGTTCTTCTGGCAGCGGCAATCTTAAACGATTCCTGGGTTTGGGGTGCAATAATTTTAGAAACAATATTGGCTAAGGTCCCTTGGGTTCTACGAATTTCGACCACTAGTAGTGGATCCAGGCGAAAATTAATGGCAAAACGAGCCGATAAATCCTGCAGGTCTCTGGTAGAACTTTCTGCGGGCACTTCAAACTTTTGCACGGTCAGATCGTATATATTCACGACCGAAATCAACGGTGGTTTGAAGTGAATGCCCTCTAATAAAACACCATCTCTGGCTTTTCCTAAAACGCTAATAACTCCGGCTTGGCCGGGGTTAAGAACAGCAAAACTGTTAAACCCTAGAAAAAGGATCAAGCTTACTAAGATGACAGGTGTTAATAGTTTATTGCTTAAGGAAAATTGATTGTTCAAGTTGTTCTTCAAAGTATATTGCTTTGCCCATCATTTCTTAGGAAATCAAGGATGGTCGCATTCAGGAGTACCGCTCTGATAGAAAGTCTAGTCCAAGCCATGACTTGCAACCCTAGGCACTTTTGAGTAAATGCTTAACCAAATTATCCTTGACCATCATTTGGCGCGCCATTTCAACTACATACTCTTGCGCCTGTTCCTGACTCAATTCCCTCAATTGTGTCTTGATCCTGTGGAGTTGAAACTGCTGCTCTAAGGTTAAGTCGCCAGGTAACCCTTTTAATTTTTCCATAACTGTTTCTCTTTAGATATTCCCATAGCTTGATCGCAGTTTAACCTTGTTTTACTACTGGATTTTTTTTGCCTTCTGTAGGTGGTTTCTCAAGAGTAGTTATCGCTACTCTTGAGAAAGGGCTTATGCAGGCATTAACACAGTATCAATGATGTGAATAACCCCATTATCAGCGCCAACATCGGGTGTTGTTACTGTGGCATTATTAATCTTGACACCATGGGAAGCATCAATTTTCACATCTTCACCTTCAACCGTTTTAGCGAACTTCAGCTTCCTAACATCAGCCGCCATCACCTTACCTGAAACTACATGATAAGTCAGGATTTTCTTGAGTTGAGGAATATTCTTGAGGAGTCCATCCACTGTGCCTTTAGGTAATTTGGCAAAGGCATCATCCGTGGGCGCAAAAACTGTAAAGGGTCCCTTTCCTTTAAGGGTATCGACTAATCCAGCTGCTTTAACAGCAGCAACTAGCGTGCTGAAAGAACCAGCATTAACAGCAGTATCAACAATGTCAGCCATGTATTTACCTAATGTTTGTTATCTATTAACGACATCATCTGTTGTGGATGATCGGCTAACACTAACTACTATAACAACTCGATGTTTAAGTTCAGGGTGTATTTGTTGCTTGAGGCTTATATTAGTAGCTGCATGTGAGGGAAAACAACTAATCAAACACTCCCTCTACGGTTTGCCGAAAAGCAATCAGGGCATGGGTTGATTGCAACGACTTCAGATCTTCGAACAATTGATCAGACAAATCTGATGTGACAATGGTTTTGATTTCAACGTTGGTGTTGTATCCTGCTATATCGCCCATCCGTCTACCATGACTGCCTGCACCTTGGGCTGGAATGATCGTATAACCAGATACCCCAAGCTTAGTTAGTAGCTTTATCAAGCGATCCTGCAAAACAGCTTCACCAATCATCGTAACAAGTGTGCCTTTCGCTAAAGAATATGACATATAAACCTCCAAGAACATCTGATGTGTGTAAGAAACTAATCTTTTAAATAGCTGGCACAGCCTGCACCTGCGCGAGTAATTGATGTAAGGGTTTACCTTCAATCGCTTCTGTTTCTAAGAGCTGCATCGTTATAGTTTCTAATATGTCGCGGTTATGCTTGAGGGCGTTCAACGCTTGTTGATGAGCTGTTTCGACAATATCTTTCACCTCGCGATCGATTGCCTCTGCCGTTGCTTCGCTCATCATGCGACGAGGATTGGGTACGCCCTCATTCAGAAACATTGCTCGACTGCCTTGCTCATAGGCTAACGGTCCTAAGATTTTACTCATACCAAAGGTGGTTACCATTTGCTCTGCCAGGTCTGTCGCCCGTTGCAAATCGTTAGATGCACCGGTAGTGATGCTATTAAACACAACCTCTTCTGCCGACCGCCCTCCCAGCAAGGTGGCAATCTGCCCCCGCAATTCCGTTTCATCACTCAAGAATCGATCTTCTGTCGGTAGCTTTAGGGTGTATCCTAAAGCAGACATGCCACGAGAGACGATCGAGATTTTTTCAACTCGACCACTGCCTGGCATGAGTGAACCCACTATGGCATGGCCTACTTCGTGATATGCAACGATTTTCTTTTCCTTATCGTTAAGGACACGGCTTTTCTTCTCTAGCCCCGCCACCAGACGTTCAATGGCTTCAGCAAAGTCAGCCTGAGCAACTGATTCACGTTGATTGCGAGCGGCCAATAGCGCCGCTTCATTCACCAGGTTTGCCAAGTCGGCTCCGGCAAAACCAGGGGTACGAGTTGCGATCGCATTTAAATCCACATCTTCCCCCAACTTTACTGTCTGGGCATGGATTTTGAGAATCGCTTCTCGGCCTGATAAAGCTGGGCGATCGACCAATACTTGCCGGTCAAAACGTCCTGGACGCAAGAGCGCCGGGTCGAGGATCTCGGGACGATTGGTGGCAGCCAACACAATAACCGTGGCTTCTACAGCGGCAAATCCATCCATCTCAGACAGCAATTGGTTCAGCGTCTGCTCTCGCTCATCATTACCGCCGTAGAAGCCGCCACTGCTACGCGATTTACCGATCGCATCCAGCTCGTCAATAAATACGATACAGGGAGCCTGTTGCTTAGCCTGCTCAAATAAATCTCGCACACGGGAAGAGCCCACCCCCACAAACATTTCCACAAACTCAGAGCCCGAAATACTGAAAAATGGGACGCCTGCTTCTCCCGCAACAGCTTTTGCCAGCAGTGTCTTACCGGTTCCCGGTGGCCCCACCAACAGCACCCCTTTAGGAATGCGCGCTCCAATCTGGGTATAGCGTTCCGGTGTTTTTAGGAAGTCCACAACCTCAACTAACTCAGCCTTGGCTTCATCAACTCCGGCCACATCGGCAAAGGTCGTCTTAGCGGCTTCTCCCTCGACGTATACTTTAGCTTTGCTTTTGCCAATCGATAGCATTCCTTGAGCACCGCCACCGCCGCCACGACGAACAAAGAGCTGAAAGATACCTACAAAGATTAGTGGCGGAATGATCCAGCCCAAGGCATTACTCACCCAAGCATTTTTAGGCGGTGGCGTAGCCGCAAACTCAACGCCTTTTTCTTCAAGCAAGTTGGGCAAGCTTAAATCAAAAATGGGCGTTGTTGAGAATAATTGCCCACCTTGCGCACCACCCATTTCTTCGTCCGATTTTAACTGGAATCGAATTTGATTCTGTCCTACTTGTACCCGTGCAACGTCTCCTTCTTGCACCTGATGAATGAACAGGCTATAGGGTACTGCATGTACTTGAGGCCTTGAGAAAACAGGAAGGATAAAACTTATCAACAGAAATACCCCTGCCAATATCAGTACAATATTGTTCAAGAGGCGAAAACGCGGAGGCGTCGGTTTATCTTTAATAGGCATGAGTATTGCTTCTATTGCTTAAATTATAGGAATACGTATAGTGTGAATAACCAAGGTTTGAATTCCGGAGTGATTTGATGAACTACGACATCAAAATTCATACATTTGAAAACACGTTCTCATCCACTAGAATACTCTTGCCAACCTAGCCAGGCCGATCCATGGGAGCATGATCTGGCCTCTATTTGTCAAAAGTCAAAAGCAAAGAAATCTTTGGTTATACAACAATTCAATTGTAAGAGAACAGACAACCCCGATCATGGCCAGCTGACCATTCCAGAGCTCTTCCTGAGGAGTGAATCCCCACAGCCAAGCAATTTCGAAATTGGGAAGAAGAGGTTCCTTCTCGGGCAAGGTCATAGCAGGCTGTCCTAAAGTTGGAATTTGGAATTGCTGCATTTCTAGGGTTATTTGGTTGAAAAAACTCATCTGCTGATGCCAACAGCAAATGAGTTTTTAATAGACCTGTTGTGAAATTGAAACCATAATGAGCTGAAATCCTTGTACAGTAATGATCCTAGGCTCAAAGTTGTTGTAAAGCCTTAAACCCTTACCAGAAAAGGGTTTAAGGCGCTTGAATGCTTAATTCACAATAACTCTAATGTGGTTTATCAATATTTAGGGTTAGGAAACAGAAAAACCAAGCCATATCAGAAACGATTTACTTTGAACTGTCCAATAGTTCTGACATAGGATTATCATCGTTTTTATGGTTTTTCTTTTGTTTCTTTGTGCCATCGTAAACCGCTTTTGGCTTTTTGACTTCTCGATTGCCTTTGCGTCGTTTTGACATAACTATCCTCCAAATAAAATCTCTTTAACCCAGTAACACCCTAGGCACCAAAGTAATTGCCTGATTCCAGGTAGTCATTGTGCCTATAGCCATCGGGCATTTTGGTTCCCCTTAGGTTGATTCCGCTAAGATTAGCCCCAACTAGAGTCGCCCAATTAAGATTGATATTACTCAAGTCTGCATGATTTCAAGTTAGATCCACTCAAATTTGAGCCCGTAAAATCAACCCCACTCAAATTTGCTCGACTCAGATCCAGATTTTGCAACGCTTGTAATCTAAAATTTCTCTTTCCAGTCGCATATTTGTTTTAGAACTTGATTGGCATCCATACTGGTACCCCACAGTGTGTAACATAATCGCTGTTACTACCTCCATTCTAGTTCGTATTATCTGCTTTGACCACGCACAGGTTAAGATACGTTCACCCACACCCTCATTTAGAGTGGGTTCGTAAATTATTATCGAAGTAGCGAATAGGCGAATAGGCGAATAGGTCTCCCCATTCGGGCCTGTATAGCCGTCCGTGTCGTTAGTGATCAAGAAGGTCATAAGTCGTCCTAGCTATCCATCAGATTTAAGTAATAGACTTTATCGGCAATAAAGGGGGTAAAACACACTCAAAACCTTATATAGCAGGCATTTCAGGCTGATTTTGACCGATTCCTGAAATCCTTGCATAGCAGGCATTCTACTATTACCGATTAAGTCTAATGATGAGTGAGCATTAATTGAACCGTTAGGGAGTAGCAGGAAAATAAGGGTGTCGGTCGTCCAACTTAGGTCAATTTGCGAGAAATTGTGCATACCATTTTGTATTGGGCATAAAATGGCTACAATGCCTCATTATCTGCCCAACTGTCAACGGTCTATGATTACCTCTCGTTGGTGCGTGAAAACGGGCTTGTGGTCTGTTTAATCAAACAAACCCTCTACGGTTTGCCGGAAGGCAATCAAGGCGTAGGTTGCTTGCAGCGGCTTCAACTCTTCGAGCAATTGATTAGAGCGTTCTGTAGTAACAATGGTTTTGACTGCAATGTTGGTGTTATAGCCAGCGATATCACCCATCCGTCTACCATGACTCCCCGCGCCTTGGGCTGGAGAGATCGTATAGCCCGATGCCTCAAGCTTTTTCAGCAGTTGCATCAGACGATCCTGCAAAACTGCTTCACCAATTATTATGACGAGCGTGCCTTTGGCTAAAGAAGAGGACATAATCAACCTCCAAAAACATTTGTTACAAACTTGAAGACCGGATGGTCAACTAAGGGATTTTCAATTGAATAACATCCAGATATGAAATATTGATGGTAACTGGAGTTTAGACAAAATCTGTTCTTGAAGCATTCAGAATCGTACTCAAGCTATTGACTGGCCTGAGTATCTTAACTAAGAGATACAATTGGGTTTTAGGCTGCGACTTTGGGCTCAGATTTGG
>NZ_JAYGIG010000079.1:0-8762 GCF_034932105.1 Leptothoe sp. PORK10 BA2
CAAGGACACGGATGAGAAAATAGATCCATAACACCACCCAGATTAGATCAGCTTTTGCTGAACCTATTATCGTCTATCGTATATACAACATGCCTTTACGCTGACCCACCTGGCGGAACCAGTGCCATAAATCCTAAGCAGCACCAGCCCTATGTATAAGGAATGATTATACTGAAGCTTTCCACCTAATCATCCGTATGAGGTAGATAGGTGGAAACTTTCCCTCTAAATAATATTTATGCAGCTAAAATTCTCAAGAAAACATTGAAATCTGTTTTAGTATCATCTCGACGAATTACAGAGAGGAAGTCATGAAATCTTTTCGATTTAGACAAGGTGATGTTTTGCTTGTATGGGCAGAACCTTCAGCGAATAGCGATCAGTCAAAACTACCCCATCTAGTTTTGGCGGAAGGTGAAGTAACTGGACACAAGCATCAAATTACTCAGGGACAGGCAGAACTCATTGAAAAAGATGGAATTCTCTTTCTAAAAATCCTATCTGAAACAGCAACGCTATCTCACGAAGAACATCAGCCGATTCAAATTCCCCAAGGAACTTGGATGGTACGCATTCAACGAGAGTATGAGCCCACTGGGCCGCGTTTGGTTGCAGATTAAGCTATGCAGACACCAATTGATCAAGTATCTGAGAAATGGATCGACGTTCTCTCTACACCGATTGATCCAGCCGAAGCAACAGAAGTGATTGGCGATCTGTATCAGCTTATTGGTCATCCCTTACCCAAGGTAGTTTTTTTAGATAGCCCTTGGGCAACCTCGATTGCGGCTGAATTATTACTCCAACAATCTTCCAGTACGCTGACTTCAGTTCGCAGTGAACTGATCAACCTATCTGAAAAAATTTATGCTCAGTTGCTTCAACAGTATCTTGAGGAGTTTGATCCCAATCTCTTTGGTTGGAATGATTGGAACATTAGAGTTAATAGAATGGATGCGATGGATTTAGCTGGACAACTATCAGCTCTTGCTGCCACTCAAATTAATTTTTCTCATGTCTCAGAAGATTATTATGGTTATGATGCAACTAGCGATCCTTGGCACGGTTATCCTCGCACCCAACTAGATGACTTAACTATTTTAGCAACTAGGTTCGAACTGTTTGGCTATCGACATACGAATCTACACGAGTCGAACGCTTGGTATGATTTAATTTCACCTTCTTCGCGAGGTGCCAATCTAAATACAGATTGGATATCTAAGCTTCTCTATCATCTCGATTATCGCTTGATTCACCAGCTTAGCATCCTGGTCAATCAGTCACTATTAGAATTAGAAGTTTATTCTTTTCCACTCAGTAAACCAATCTGGTTTAGCAAAATTACTGATGCAGCGATGTTCGATTTCGTCGCATCCCACGGAATCCAATTGGAGCCTAAATTACTCACAGTTTTTCTGAGGGCTGCCCAGCATCTTGCGTTTATTAATCCATTTAAAGAAATCTGCTTTGTGAGCGATCGCCCTAGATTCAAACGTGACACTCAAAATAATCTTCATGCTGAAGGTGAACCAGCTGTTATATTTCCTGACAGCTTTGGGATGAATTACTTCTATCATGGCACTGCCTTACCGCAATATATTGGGAGCGTGCATCCCAGCCAGTGGCAACCCCACTGGATTCTTCAGGAGCAAAATGCTGAAGTGCGGCGATGTCTCATTCAGGAAATTGGATATGCTCGGATATGTCAAGAGCTACAGGCAGAAGAAATGGATTGTTGGCGGGAGTATACATTGCTTAAACTGCCGGTCTATGATGATTACAGTCGAATTCCTGAGCTACCTCCTTGGGAAAGACATGACGAGGTTCAAGGTGATTCCGTCTACCTGCTGAAGATGATTTGTCCGAGTACTGGATCGACCTACGCTATCCGGGTTCCACCAAGTATGCGATCGGCGAGGGAAGCAGCCACTTGGATAAACTGGGGTAGCGATCCAGAATGGTTTGCTGTAGAAACTTGATAGCTTATGTACTTCTGAAGGGTGATGAGTAAGAACATACAGCATAAAGCCAACTGCACCGGACTGCCGTAAGGCTTTGTTGGGGTTGCCCAAGCTATTTACAGCTGGTGAGTTGGAACGCGAGCTAGCTCTGTATCTTGGTGAAAGTGGCTTCTGAAAGTTATTTTTTGGAATAAAGCAGTAAATTAGGCAACCAGAAGATATTCTCCAAGATCTTCCATTAGGAAGAAGCGTTAAAGTTCCCGACTTACCTTCTAGATAACTTTTACCTCGTCAAGCAATATCTATTGCATCTAAGATATACACTTGTTACTCTAGTCCTCAAACGTAGGTACTAGGTAGAGTTGGTTTGTCTTTTCCTATTCTCTTCTCTCTAAAACTCTTCTAGTCCACGAGTCACCTTGTGGAGGCGCTTACGCCGCATCGGTGCGCTCGCCCTAAACAATGTCCAAATTCTTCCAGATCGTGAAGAGTGCATTGAAGCATTCAAGTGGCTGGCTCAAGAAGTTCAACAGGCGAAGGGAGAGGCATTAATCATGTGCGTTGAGCATTTTGAAGAGTTAGCTGACCAAGATCTCATCGAACGGTTTCGAGAATCTCGCCGAGAGGAGTACACAGAAATCGACACCCAAGCCACAGAAATCGAAAAAGCATTAGAAACCATCACTGAACCCAGCGATTCTCCGATTGACAGATGCATTTCGATTGGTATCACTGGGTTGCGATGTCAGTGAGCTAGCTCCTCCTGAAACAGAAATTGCCCATTGGAACAATGTACCACCACCCAGTCAAAACCTGATGGTTGGACGAGACAAAATCCTTGAGCATGTTGAACGGCTGGTCAATGAGCTTAGATGAGTAGATTACGCTTGCAATAGGTGTTGCTATTTGCAGAAACAAGGGTTACATTTTATCTGAATGTACTCTAGATACGTTTAAGAGGTCTTATCCAGTTGAGAGGTTCAATCTAATGACGAACGCAACAGAACCACAGGAAAGCCTGCAATCTCAATCCCAGCCTCAATACTCACTTTGGCAGCTCGTGCTGTATTTCTTGAAGTTAGGAGCATGGGGATTTGGCGGCCCCATTGCTTTAATAGGTTATATGAAACGAGATTTAGTGGATGAACGAAACTGGATCTCTGAATCAGACTACAAAGAAGGATTGTCGCTAGCGCAACTTGCTCCCGGACCCTTAGCAGAGCAACTAGCTATCTATATGGGATATGTCCACTACGGTATTTGGGGAGCAACCCTGACAGGTTTGGTTTTTCCTTTACCCGCATTTCTGATGGTGCTCGCACTTGGCTGGGCTTACACTGTCTATGGTGGGTTGCCCTGGATGCAGGCTGTGTTTTACACCGTTGGCGCAACGGTAATTGGCATCATTGCAAACAGCAGCTATAAACTAACAGTCAAAACGATCGGCAAAGAGTGGCTGTTTTGGGGAATTTACATCATATCTGCTGCTGTTACGGCAATTACCGAATCAGAAAAAATTCTCTTGATCTTAGGCGCAGGAATTTTGGTGTGGTTTGTGAAAGCACCTCCCCAAGACTGGGGAACCGGCAAAAGGCTTTCTGGATTCGTAATTCCCACTTTGCTGACAACACTCACCACAGCACCTGCTGCAACTTCAGTAACATTGTGGAACATCTTCACCTTCTTTGGACAAGCGGGAGCGTTTGTGTTTGGCAGTGGATTGGCGATCGTTCCGTTTCTTTATGGTGGATTAGTCAATGACTTGCAGTGGTTAAATTCTCAAGAATTTTTAGATGCAGTTGCAGTTGCCATGATTACACCGGGCCCCATTGTGATTACCGTTGGATTCATCGGTTTTCTCGTTGCAGGTTTATCAGGAGCGGTGGTTGCGACCCTGGCTACGTTTCTCCCTTGTTATCTATTTACAATTATTCCAGCACCTTACTTTAAGAAACATGGCAAACAGCCTGCGGTTGCTGCGTTTGTTGAAGGCGTGACGGTTGCTGCCATTGGAGCCATTACAGGAGCCGTGATTGTGTTGGGACGGCGATCGCTCGTCGATATTCCCACCATAGCCATTGCCGTTATCACCCTCATTCTACTTCTCACCTTTAAGAAGAAATTGCCTGAACCCTTGATAGTCATTGTTTCTGCTGTAATTGGACTGGTGATTTATCCATTAACTCACTCAGCATGAGTGTAGTTCTCTCACAGTATTCTGGTAATGTTGCTGGGACAAAATGACACGTTGACAGCGTACCGACCCAGCCAGCATAAACCCACTAGAGCGGACTGAAGGAAGATCTTGACGGGGATGCAAAGGTTACTAGCAGCCACTCAGCCAGAACGTTAGCTAGCTTCGTTCTCAGTTGAGACAGTTGTATTTTTTTTGCTGTGGGTTCGAGGTTTGATGGGTCTTTTGCGGGGGAGCGATCGCCCCAATTCAAGGTTGAGGCGGTCCAGCTTTCTATCTCAATAAAGGGTTCTGAGCATCAACGGTTTCAGTCAATAGTTGAGTTGGCAAAGGTTTCAGCTTTAGTGAAAGGTTGAGCGAGGTGGCAGGAGCGATCGCAACATGACTGGAGTCATGCCAATCAATGTCTCCAGCTACAGGTCTCCATCCATCTTTCTGACTATCTTGGTTGCAGTCCTATTCTGTAGTGCCTATGCAATCTTCAATACCGATCAAAGTTAGCAAGCTTCCCCCCTGGAAACTTGGTATCTCAGCTATCGGGCTGGTGGGAACGATCGCAATTGCCTACAGTATCGTTCGCTCTCAACCCACGCCAGAGATCAATATTGCAACCGATACGGTGCTGGTGCAATCTCAAGATTTGCAGTTACAGATTAAACTCAATGGCGTAGTGCAACCTATTCGCAAAATTAACATCAGCCCTAGAACAGAGGGAAGAATTGTGGAATTGTTTGTGCGGGAGGGCGATCTCATTGAGTCAGGACAAGTAATCGCCCGCATGGACAATGAGCAGCTTCAGGCACAGGTCAGCCAGTATCAAGCCATTTTGGCCCGATCGCAGGCGGAGTTGGCTGAGCGGTTAGCCGGAACTCGTCCGGAAGAGATTGCCAAAGCAGAGGCAGAAATAATCCGGTCGGAGGCGCAGGTGCAAGAGGCGCAATCGCGGCTGCAACTGGCCACGGAAAAACTCAACCGTCGGCAAGCCCTGGAAAAGGAAGGGGCCATTGCTCGTGAGGATCTAAACGAATCGCAAGCAGACGTCCGCAATGCTGAGGATAATCTGACCCAGAATCAGGCTAGTCTTGCGATCGCACAGCAGGAGCTGGCTCGACAACGCAATGGTTTTCGGGCAGAAGAAATTGCCCAGACTCGCGCCCAGGTTGCAGAAGCCACCGCTCAACTCCAAAGTTTTCAGATCCAGCTAGACAACAGCCTTGTGCAAGCGCCCTTTGGCGGCATCATTACCCGTCGCTTTACTGACGTAGGGGATTTTGTCGCTCCCACCACCTCAGCATCCAGCAGTGACGGGGCGACCTCTGCCTCAATTGCCGAATTATCGAGCGGATTGGAAGTGGAAGCCAAAGTGCCAGAAGCCAGCATTGCTGGGATCAAACCGGGGCAATCGGTTGAGGTGCGGAGCGACAGTTACCCCGATCAGATGTTTAAAGGACAGGTGCAGTCGATCGCCCCTAGAGCAGTGCAGGAAAACAACATCACGTCCTTTCGCGTCAAGGTGACGTTAGAGACGGGCTTGGAGCAACTGAAAGCCGGAATGAACGTAAAGCTGGCATTTATGGGAGAACCCATCCAGGATGCCTTAGTGGTACCCCTGGCCGCTGTGGTGACGCAAAAAGAGGGACAGCAGGGAGTTTGGCTGGTTAATGCAGACGGTGAGCCTAGCTTCCAGTTGGTTCGCCTCGGCTCTGAGAGCGGTAGTCAGGCGCAAATACTAGACGGGCTAAACGCCGGCGATCGCATTCTCATCAGCCCACCTGCGGATCAAGTCATCCCAGGTGTAGACAACACAGAAGGACTGTGATGAATCCCCTAGAAAACATCAAAATGGCGGTCAAAACCCTGACTGCTAACAAACTTCGCAGTACCCTGACCGTGCTGGGCATTGTGATTGGCAATGCCTCTGTTGTTGCCATGATTGGCATTGGGCAGGGGGCACAAAACTTTGCGCAAGAAAGCATCGAATCCTTAGGGTCAAATCTGCTGTACGTGTTTATGGATGGGCAGGAGAGCGAAGTCGGAACGGGAGACCCCCCCCAGTTACTGCTGTCCGATGCGGAGGCGATCGCCGCTCAGGCTCCAGCGGTGAAGCTTGTCTCACCAATAATTGCCTCTAGTCTGACGGTAAATTATCAAAGTCGAACGACTAGAGCGACAGTGCAAGGTGTCACGCCCGACTTTCTGCTAGTCAGGAACATGCTGGTGAGGACGGGTCGTTTTTGGGATGAAGTGGCTCAACAGCAAGATACAACTGTTGTGGTGTTGGGTGCCGAGCTGTCCCAGAAATTGTTCAATCGCACCAACCCCATCGGACAGGAGATTCAGATTGGCGATCGCAGTTTTCAGGTGATTGGGGTGCTACAACGCAAAGGGGGTGCTTTGGGTGTGAATCCGGATGTCAACGCCTTCATTCCCATCACGACCATGGCAAACCAATTGGTGGGGCGTAGCGTTCCCGGTGGGATATCCATTGATGAGATTGAGATTTCTGCTAAAGACCAAGCCAGCATTCGAGCGGCGGCGTTCCAAGTCACCAATATTCTGACCCGGTTGCATGGCAAGCAAGACTTTCTAGTTATGGCGAATAAATCAGTACAGGATTTGCTCGGGCAGATTACGGGAGCGCTGAGTATTCTGCTGGCGGCCATCGCCGGAATTTCTCTGCTGGTGGGCGGTATCGGCATTATGAACATCATGCTGGTGTCGGTGACAGAGCGCACCCAGGAAATCGGACTGCGCAAGGCGATCGGCGCACCAGAACAATCCATCCTGCAACAGTTTCTAATTGAAGCCGTCATCCTCTCCATTGCCGGGGGCATTATTGGCATTAGCATCGGCGTAGGCAGTGCGGTATTGGTGGGAGTGTTTACCCCTCTAAAACCCACCGTACCCTTCAGCGCCATTGTGCTGGCAACAGGTGTTTCTGGTGGCATTGGGCTAATTTTTGGAGTGGTTCCCGCGCGTCAGGCAGCAAAACTCGACCCGATCGTCGCATTGAGGAGGTCTTAACATGGCGAATGTGATGATTCGCTTAGAGGGTATCTCAAAGGTCTACGGCATGGGTGAAACCCTCATTCACGCCCTAGCTAGGGTTGATCTCAGCATCGAACAGGGAGAATACTGCGCTATTATGGGCGCGTCGGGTTCCGGTAAATCCACCATGATGAACCTGATTGGCTGTTTAGATCGCCCGACCACGGGAGCCTATTATTTGGATGATGAGAATGTAGCAGAACTAGCTAATCCAGCCCTCGCTCGGATCCGCAACCTCAAATTAGGGTTTGTGTTTCAGCAATTCTATCTGCTGCCGCAGTTAACATCACTAGAAAATGTGATGCTGCCAATGGTGTATGCCAATGTCCCCCCAGCCGAGCGACTCAAACGAGCCACCGCTGCACTGGTGCGCGTCGGGCTAGAAAATCGGTTGCAGAACAAGCCGGCTCAGCTTTCTGGTGGGCAGCAACAGCGCGTGGCGATCGCCCGGTCGATTGTGAATCAACCCCTGTTGCTCCTGGCTGATGAACCGACTGGAGCCTTAGACTCCCATACAACCCAAGAAATTCTGGACATCTTTACCGAACTGAATCGCAGCGGCATGACCGTGGTTATGGTGACCCATGAAGCCGATGTAGCTCGTACCACAAAACGAGTGATTTGGTTCAAAGATGGTCAGGTGCTAAACCCCAATTTAGCGCTGCAAGACCTTCATCAGTTAGTCAATTAAGCCTTGAGACAGATTATGGTTTCTAAAAAAATGTTATTTGCCCTTCTCTGGTTCGCTGGCATGATGGGTATACTCTCCCTCCTCTGGATCAACCTACCCATTCCGGAGGGAGACCTTCCCCTGCCAGTGATTAAGCTGCTGAATCTGATCTCACCTACCTTTCTGCTATCCATTGCAGTGCTCGCTGGAGTTAACCTAGCTCCTCAGGTTGGCTTTTCAGCCCCGTTTGCGGAAGCCATTGCCAGTGGCAGTTCACAAAAACTAGCGGTCATTCAGGCTCAAGTCATTCCTGGTTTGTTGGGTGGAGTGCTGGGAGCTGTTGTCATCTCTGTGTGGTCTCTCGTATGGAAGCCATCCCTGCCCTCAGACTTCCTAACCAAAATAGACCAGCTTTCTAAAGGCACCCCCTTGTTGACGCGCCTGCTGTACGGTGGAATTACAGAAGAGATCATGCTGAGGTGGGGACTTTTAACAGTTCTGGTATGGCTATTGTGGCGTTTTCTACAAAAGGCTGAAGGCACTCCTAATGTTAAGTACGTGGTGCTTGCCATCACCATTTCTGCGTTGATCTTTGGATTAGGACACTTGCCCTTGGTATTCGCCCTCAGCCCTCAAGTAACAACTCCATTGACGATTTACATCGTTGCTGGAAACACCTTGTTTGGATTGATTGCCGGGTATCTTTACTGGCAAAAAGGGCTTGAGTCAGCAATGATTGCTCACATAGTGTTTCACGTTGTCATCAGCAATTATAAATTCAAATCGTATCAGTTGATACAGAAGCTTTCAACTTCTTGAAGGTGAGCATATGAGGGTATCATCAGCTTAGGAGGAATTAGGCCGCCGCCGTGAGCGTCGAGGCGGTAAC
>NZ_JAYGIG010000080.1:0-8501 GCF_034932105.1 Leptothoe sp. PORK10 BA2
TGGCGTTGAAACCTATGAGCAAAAGTATCGTGAGCGGATGCTGAACCAATTACAGCGAAAAGCCCAATCATTAGGCTTTGACCTCGTTCCCAAACCTGACGTTGCTGGGTGTGTTTCTTAGGAGTTAATGCTTATTTAGTCGCTGGGACTAATGTTAAGCTTTCAAAGCAAGCAGCGCCTTTAGCCAAAATAGCCGAAATGCTACGGGGGAATATGCCCTATGACGGTGGCAACTTGCTGCTTTCCAAAGATGAGGTCAATACACTTGGCTTGAGCAAAGAACAACGTGAAAGATTTATTCGACGAATTTATGGATCAGCGGAATTTATTCGGGGGCTGTCTCGCTATTGCCTGTGGATTGAGGATGCCGATTTGGATCAAGCATTAACGATTGAACCAATCCGACATCGAATTGAAGGGGTGCGTGCAATGCGACTGGCAAGCCGCGACAAAAGTGCGAATGATATGGCTGCGCGTTCCCATCAAATGCGTGAGATGAATATTGGCAGGGTACAAACTATCTCTATGCCCTGCGTTTCATCTGAAAGTCGGGATTATCTCCCAGTCGGATTAATCGATGCTCATTCCACAGTAACCAACCTTGCCTTCGCTCTCTATGATGCTCCCCTCTGGAACATGGCGCTGATCGCCTCGCGCCTACACCTCGTCTGGATCGCCACCGTCTGCGGCAAACTCAAAACCGACTTTCGCTACTCCAACACCCTCGGTTGGAACACCTTCCCCGTCCCCACCCTCACCGACCAAAACAAAACCGACCTCACCCGCTGCGCCGAAGACATCCTCCTCGCCCGCGAACACTACTTCCCCGCGACGATCGCCGAGATGTACGGCCCAAAACGCATGGACAGCGAGTTTCCGCTGGTGAGGGAAGCCCACGTTCGCAACGACGAAATCCTCGAACGCATCTACATCGGTCGCCGCTTCAAAAACGACACCGAACGCCTCGAAAAACTCTTCGAGCTATATACCAAAATGACAGCACAGCCAGCATCACTCAAAAAGTCTGCTACACGCAAAGGAGGCAAATGATGAGCAGCGCGATCGCTCTCTGACCCGCCAGATCCCCCACTAGATGTCCGATGTTAAAATTAGACCAGCTATTCGGAGAGTAGAATCAATGTTTGCAGTTCCGACTCAGTCACCTAAGTTAACCCCCGTTGAATATTTTGCTTGGGAAGAGCAGCAATTATGTCGTCACGAGTATATTAATGGTGAAGTCTACGCCATGAGCGGGGGAACCCGAAACCATAGTCGCATTGCCTTAAAATTCGGGGCCTTACTAGATAATCACTTATCTGATCGTAGCTGTGAGGTCTTTAACTCTGATTGTCGGGTGAAAATTGTCGAGACTGATGACTATACCTACCCCGATGCCAGTGTGAGCTGCGATCATCGAGATAAAACCACAGCGCAATATATTACCTATCCTTGTTTAATCGCTGAAGTTTTGTCCGAGAGCACAGAAGCTTATGACCGTGGCAACAAGTTCTTTCGCTATCGTCAGAATCCGCAATTACAAGATTATGTATTGGTCAGTTCCCAGGAAATTGCGATCGATCTTTATCGTAAAAACGAAAACGGACGATGGGAAATTATCAACTACCGGGCTGGAGATGTAATAGAGTTGCAATCCGTAAATTTGAGCTTCCCCATTGAGCAAGTGTATCGTGGAATCGACTTTTCGGAAGTTACCATCGAATCTAGCACCCCTGAACAATCATCCTAGCTGCCGAATATTGATGAATAACCCGATCGCCAAAGGCACGCTTTCAGCGAACGCCATTCCCGCCGTTTCAGTCACCTATGCCCAAGATGGAACCTCCACCCGTCCTAACGCTCTGGGAATGCGCCCGATGCAAGAACGCGCCTACCAAAAGCGCGGCGAACAATACCTGCTGATCAAATCGCCCCCCGCCTCCGGCAAAAGTCGGGCACTGATGTTCATTGCCCTGGACAAGCTAGAGAACCAGAAGCTCAAACAAGCCATTATCGTTGTCCCAGAAAAGGCGATCGGCTCCAGCTTCCACAACGAACCCCTCAGCAAGTATGGCTTTTGGGCAGATTGGCAAGTCGAACCCAAATGGAACCTCTGCGACGTACCAGGGGGAGACAACGGTGGCAAAGTGGATGCGGTCAAGAAATTCCTCGACAGCGATGCCAAGGTGCTGGTCTGCACCCATGCCACCTTCCGGTTTGCCGTGGACAAGTTTGGGGTAGAGGTGTTGGACGATCGCCTGATCGCCGTAGACGAGTTTCACCACGTTTCTGCTAACCCTGACAACAAGCTGGGCGATCACGTCCGCCAACTGATGACCCGCGACCAAACCCACATCATCGCCATGACCGGCTCCTACTTTCGCGGCGATGCCGAGGCCGTCCTCCACCCCGACGACGAATCCCGTTTTGAAACCGTCACCTACACCTACTATGAACAGCTCAACGGCTACCAATACCTGAAGCAGCTCGACATCGGCTACTACTTCTACGCCGGTCGCTACACCGACGAAATCATGCAGGTGCTCAACCCCAACGAAAAAACCATCCTGCACATTCCCAACGTCAACTCCCGCGAAAGCACCAAGGACAAGATCCGCAAAGTCGAGCACATCATCGAGGAACTGGGCGAATGGCAGGGGATCGATCCTCAAACAGGCTTTCAACTGGTCAAAACCGCCGAAGGTAAGATACTCAAGATCGCCGACCTGGTAGATGATGATCCAACCAAGCGGGATAAGGTCGCCAACGCCCTCAAAGACTCCGCCCACAAGCACGATCGCGTCGATATCATCATTGCCCTCGGCATGGCCAAGGAAGGCTTTGACTGGATCTGGTGCGAACATGCCCTCACCATTGGCTACCGTTCCAGCCTGACGGAAATTATCCAGATCATCGGTCGTGCCACCCGCGATGCCCCCGGCAAAACCCGCGCCCGCTTCACCAACCTGATTGCCGAACCCGATGCCAGCGAAGCTGCCGTCACCGAAGCCGTGAATGATACGCTCAAGGCGATCGCCGCCAGCCTGCTAATGGAACAGGTACTCGCACCGCGCTTCGAGTTCAAACCCAAGTGTGCCGATAATGAACCCACTCCGGGCTTTGACTACGGCGAAGGTGGCTACGATCCGAGCAAGTGCAACGTGGGCGTGAATCCCGAAACGGGTCAAATCCAACTCGAAATTAAGGGATTAGCCGAACCCAAGAGCCAGGAAGCCGAGCGCATCTGTCGCGAAGACTTGACCGAACTGGTGACCGCTCTTGTCCAAGACAAGCCCACGATCGAACGCGGCCTATTCGACGAGGAACTGGTACCCGAAGAACTGACCCAAGTTCGCATGGGCAAAATCGTCAAAGAAAAATTCCCCAATTTAGCCGAAGAAGATCAAGAAGCGGTGCGTCAACATGCGATCGCTGCCCTCAACCTCGTCCAACAAGCCAAGCACAGTGTCAACGAAGCCGGTGGGATCTACAACCCGAATCCCGATGCGATCAATCCCGGTATGACTAACCCCAGTGCCACCAATCCCGGTGCCACCAATCCCAATGATAACGGAGCGACGAAAAACACCGCCTTGATCGACGGCGTGCGGCAGTTTGCCCTATCGGTGACCGAACTCGACATGGATTTGATCGATCGCATCAACCCCTTTGGCGAAGCCTACGCCATCCTCGCTAAGTCCATGAGCGAAGAACGACTGCGACAAGTAGCAGAAGTGATTGCCGCCAAACGGATCACCCTGAGCGTGGAAGAATCGCGGGAACTAGCTAAACGGGCAAGTCGCTTTAAACAAGAGAAAAGTCGGCTGCCTGGGTGCATCTCACCTTTGAAGTAAGCATAAATACTTAAGGGGGAAGAAATGATTGACGTCGGTTATCTTATAAAGTGACCCCATTTGTGCTGAGGCCTTAGAACAATCATGGACACATCTAAAGCAGAGAAAATCAAAGCCCATGCCCGCGCTATTGCCGAATTACTTTACGAGGAGACGGACGCTGAAGCTTTGAAGACCTTGGAGGGGATTGAATTGGCGGTGCGCTCGCAACTGCTTCAGCAGGTTGGCCCGGAAATAGGGGAGTTTTTTGCCAAACAGCGAGTGGCACCCGAGCAGGTCGCAATCGAACCGTTAAAAGCATCCTCGGAGACCTCAAAATCACAGAAAAGCAAGCGCAAAAGCTAGCCGTCAAAGGTCAGACTCAACTCAGTCCTGTCTTAGAGAGATGTTGTTTATTGTTGAGTGCGAACGAATCCTATGAACGGGCGGCTCAAGACCTTGAGATGTTGCCAGGCCGGTCAGTGAGTCATAGCACTCAGCAGCGCTTAGTCCATCGTCAGGAGCTAGCGTTGATGGCGGCGTCAACGCCGGTAGAAGAGTTGAGTGTAGATGGTGGGAAAGTGCGGGTGCGGACACCCTTAGGACACCCCTGTGATTGGCGAGATTACAAAGCCATCCAGCTTCATGAACAATGTATTGGTGCAAGTTTTCGAGAGAATCAGTTACTGATTGATTGGGCGAATGAACAACCGCTAGCGGCGACACTGACTTGCTTATAGCGGTTCCTGCTCGAGTTGAATACAATATAAGGGATCTACTAAGCCTCTCTTATACAAAACCTGAGAATGAAGCCCCTTTCCGTTGACTTACGTCAGAGAATTATCAATATTTATACCGATGGAGGCATCTCTCAACGCCAATTAGCCAGCCGCTTCCAAGTCAGTTTGAGCTCGGTCCAACGTTTACTTAAGCGATGGCGCAAGGGTGAGGGAATAGAACCGAAAGGCCATGGTGGTGGCAACCCTCCGCTGCTAAATTCAGACCAACTTGGACGGGTCAAAACCCTGATTGACGCGAATAATGATGCCACATTGGAGGAACTCCAAGTCTTAGTGAACGACCAAGAGGAGGTCTGGGTGAGTCGTTCCACGATGGGACGCATTACCCAAACATTGGGAATCACCCGAAAAAAAAACACTGCAGGCTAGCGAACGTCATACAGATCGAGTCCAAACCTTAAGAATGGAGTACTGGCAAACCATGGGTGAGGTCAACCTTAAGGATTTAATTTTCCTGGATGAAGCGGGCTCCAATCTCGCCATGACTCGTCGATATGCCCGCTCGGAGAAAGGAAAACGAGCCTATAGTCAAGCACCGGGAAAGCGTGGCCAGAACGTGACCATGATTGGGGTCTTGAGTTGGGCAAAGGGCTTTATTGCTCCGATGACCTGGCAAGGTGGCACCGATGGCTTAGCGTTTCGAACCTACGTTGAAGAGGTCGTGGTGCCCACACTTTGGCAGGGAGCCTGTGTGGTAATGGACAATTTCAGTTCCCATCATGTTGAGGGCATTCGAGAGGCCATTGAAGCTGTTGGAGCCAAGTTGGTATACCTACCCCCCTACTCCCCTGATTTTTCGCCCATTGAAAACGGCTGGTCCAAGATCAAAGAATCACTCCGCTCTCAAGCAGCCCGCACCTATGATACGCTCAACGAGGCGATCGCCAACGCCATAGATGAGATTTGTCAAAACGATATTATCGGTTGGTTTACTCACTGTTGTTACTATGGTCAAAACAACTGAGAAACGCTATAAAATGAACCTTGCTGGATGTCTTTGGTCATGGAGAATATACCAACCTGATTGACATTTAAGGGGGGAGCTTTCCCAATGTGGAACTCATTGGTTTGAATATCTGTGAAACGGCTATGGGTGATGTGTCCCTAGACGATGGTCAAGAGATGCTTGGCTTTGGTGCCACGAAGCATCCATGCTACTGGGCACCGTTTATTCTTATTGGCAATGGCTTATAGAGCCGCTGGAATGCTAATTTTTTCAGGGATATCCGGAATATACCTTGCCCTGGATGGTTATGCTAAAGAACGTTGATGGATGATGGCCCTATGTCCTCAAAGTTACGCTGGATACTCCCGTTATTGACGTTGACCGCCCTGGGAGGTGTGGTTGACCCGATAGTGGCGCAAGACGCTTTGTAACCCTCCATCCCATCCACCATGTGTTTTTCAGCCATTGCTAGCTTTACAGCCGCAGCGCTACTCATACCCACTGGTTTGTATGCCTGCAAGTTTGCCTGGGATAGAGACATCCGATATTTACCACTTGCATTTATTCCCTGTGCCTTTGGCATCCAACAGGGATTTGAAGGGGTTGAATGGTTAGGACTGGCCCATCAACAAATAGACCTTATTCGCCCAGCAGCACTAGGGTTTCTATTTTTCTCCCACTGGTTTTGGTTGATTTGGATCGCCCTGGCTGTTTTTTTCCTAGAGCATCGAATCTGGGTTAAGCGAATGATGCTGGCCATTATGGTTCTAGGCTTTCTCTTTGGTAGTTCTCTCTACGAACCATTTTTATTCAAAGCAGGTAGCTTTTTACCAACAGTGGCCCATAGTTCTATTGATTACCAAACCCAGCTGATCTACGACCGTTGGTTTCCGCGTTACGTTTCACGATTCATCTATCTTCTGATTGTTGTTGGCCCATTCTGGTTAGCTCAATCAGTTCAGCTAAAGCTTTTTGGTAGCTTAGTTGCCCTCTCTCTGATTGGTACGTATCTGTTTTATAATTACGCCTTTGCTTCAGTGTGGTGTTTCTTTGCTGCTGTACTGTCCCTCTATATTGTCTATGTGGTTGATTCCTCAACAGCCTTAAGCACTAATAAACTTGGCAGCTCATGAGCTCATTATGGAGCTTTTCGGCGGTTGAACAACTCCATAAACGACAACTGAATCTATGCGGACATAGAAATATTGCTTAATTTAGTTTGTGATTGAATATTTCATATAGGCGGATCGTCAACTTTCTTAACCTATAAACCAGTTCTCAAGCAACCTAAATTCTTATGTTTTGAAGGGATTTTTCGAAGGCATCAGCATAAAGTGCCTAAACGGAGGCGCTCACGAGTCCTAACTGATTAATTGATCAGCATAGCTCTCAAAACTATTGACTTAATTAGACTTTAGCCCCTCTAAAAATCTAAACTTGCCTATCAAATTGCCCCTTGACTCAGTTGGAAGTTGTAGTTACTCTAAGCCTTAGGCTGTTCACGGCCTTACTACAGAGCCCATAATTTAGCGCCATCGGTAGGTGCTGGTAACACCTAACCGATGACTTCACCCCCACGTTGCGCAGACAACCTGGGAGCGCAGGTTTAATGTAACCTGTAGCCACCCCGGATTGCACCTATGCACGGGGTGGCTATTTTATGGTCTCTGGTTTCCTCCTCGTTGTTTATTGGAGATCAGAGTCCATGTTTATTGATCCTAACCAGGGCGCAGGTGTGCCCACAGATCAGCCTGCCAGCGTAACCTTACCCGACCATAACTATGAGGATGTGCGGTTACTGCTGCTGGGCAGCCTCATCGCGGTGCAAAATACCATTGCCTTACTGTTTAAGCTCAACTACGCCGAGCCTAACGACTGGAGCCGTCCGTTAGCCACGGGTCGGCCTAATGAAGTGATGGCGATTCTGACTAAGCGAGTCAGGGTGGATTAGACATACAAGGCCATGCTTATGGCATGGCCTTGTATGTTGAATAAAACCAGCCATTTACAAAACTATGAGAAGCGTTCAATCTCGGGCGAATGCCCCACAATCAATCCCTTCAGCGCCACCGCCCGAAGTTACATAGAACGTGACTTAACGTTCCACCTCTGACTCTGGGGGTTTCTGTATTCGTGGCTGCCGTCGCCCCTTTAGCTGGTTCAAAGCCTCCTGCACGGTTGCCTTTGCGTAGCGAGTCATCGTCGCTCTGAGCACCTCTTTGACATAGACCTGATGCTGCACATAAGGGCTTTGCAGCAATGTTATACAGGCATCCTTCGGCGATTTCCCAGACTTTAGCGCGGCCAAAGACACCTCATCATCCAACTTAATCGCGGACCATTCATTTTGAATGAACCGTTGATAAAGCTGAGTGTAGTCAATAGTCGGTTCACCGATCACCCGTCGCGCCAGCTCAAGGTAACTCTCTCGGGCTGCCTTGGCTGCTTCGGTGCGGGTGTCTGGAGGTTTAGGTAGATCGCTCACGATATGATTTAGAAAACAAGGTTATTGCAACAGGGTTAGAAAAAATCCACCGAATAGGATGGCTGATCACAAGAATCGTTAGCAAATCTCCTCAGGGAAATCGATTTCATACTCTTCCATGTCCCCTAGCTCACTCCCATCCATAACGACACCTTGCTCTAAATCTGGCGGAGACGGCAGCGGACTATCCACTGATAATCCACTGCCCCGAATGGCCTCAGCAATGGTCTGAAAGCCGGATTCCAGGATGCTCTCTAGCCGGTCGCCGGTAATAGCCGCTGAGCCTGGACGACCGGTGATGGGATTGGGCAGTTGGTAGCGATCGCACAAGTTATCAATCTGCTTCACTAACTGTTCCACACAGACACTGGCCACCGCCTGCACCTGCTCCTCACTCATCTCCTCCCGCTCCTCTTCCGCCAGCGGACGATAAAAGGCTG
>NZ_JAYGIG010000081.1:0-8378 GCF_034932105.1 Leptothoe sp. PORK10 BA2
CTGATGCCGATATTTTCCATAGAGATGCACCCGACCCACACGCTAGGTTTCAACTATTTCTTAAAACCCATTTACTGGGCACGCGCGTCTGTATCAAATATTACATTTTGAATTTATAATTGCTGGCATAATATCGTCCGTAACTTTAGATCAACTTAAGGCCTGCCCGTAATCTCACGTAATCATACACAATCTTGAGAGTAACATTGCTGAGAGGCATGACACACCGATCTAAGAAAATTGCACCATGGCGGGATAATTCGGCAGCTTTTGAGCAAAAGCTCCCCTGATTGGGTACCTAGCAGAACATCATCCATAGGGGCAACGCCCCCAACCGGGCCCCCCATAAATCAAGGGTGGTCGCCACGACATGCCGAAACGGGGACCCCCATAAATCAGGGGTGGTCGCCACGACATGCCGAAACGGGGCCCCCATAAATCAAGGGTGGTCGCCACAACATGCCGAAAAGGGGTCCCCCATGAATCAAGGGTGGTCGCCACGACCCACCGAAAAGGGGGACCTCTTAGATCAAGGGTGGTCGCTACTGGTGATCGCCACTACTTATAACGGTTTTGGTGAGCTATCCCCCTGAAACCCAGTTAATTCTGGTGAGACGTCCTTCCGGCGCTGCCGCCGTTCGTTAATTAACTTAGGTCGCAGGTACAGGTTTTCCAAGAGCACCGACCCGCCCGCGATCCATGGGGGGACGATCAGTGCGCCAATAATGCCTAACACCTGGGCTCCGCCCAAAACCGCCAATAGCTGATAGAGCGGATGGACCCCGACGGATGTGCCCACCAGCAACGGATCGAGAATGTAGGTTTCGAGGTTTTGGGCAACCACGTAGAGCAGGAGTACCCACAGAAAAGTCCAGCCGCCCTGGGGAATGGCCACGAGCAGGGCGGGAACGGCTCCTAAAATGGGGCCTAAAAATGGGATTAGGTTGGTTACCCCTGCGATCGCACCCAAACCCACCGCCAAATCCTTTAAACCCAGCAGGCTCAGACCGACACTGGTGGCCACGGACAGGAGGGCCGACACCACAATTCGCCCCCGTAAATAGCCCCCAATGCGTTGCCCCATGGCGGGAACCTGGGCCAAAATGCGTTCATCCCAGGGGCTGGGCAGCAACCGGGTAAAATTTTTCACCAGGGTGTTGCTGTCCGCCACCATGTAGCCAGAGATAAACAGCGATAGCACCAGGCTCACCACCCCTCCCAAAATACCAGCGGTGACACCGTAGGAGCGCACCAATAGCTGTTGACTGGATTTGATCGTCCAGCTGATCAGCGCTTGAACATCAATTAGTTGGGTAAATAGCTCGTTGGTGGTAAGTGAGCTGGTATCCGTAAAAGCGGTGAGCCAGGCATCGGCTTCATTTAATAACCCCCGGAGGGAGACGGGCACACGACGGAACAAGAGTTCTAGCTGTTCAAACACCGTCGGGCCAATCAGCAACCCCAGTAACACGAGGGCACTAATCAGGGTGAGATAGACCAAAATCACACCGAGCCACCGGGGCACACGATAGCGCTCGGCCAAATCCACCACCGGGGCAATGGAGCAGGCCAACACGACCGAAATCATGACCAGGAGTAACAGGCTTTTGAGCTGCCAAAGGATGACGAAGAAAGGAATAGCCGCGATCAGCAGGACAACACTGCTGATGGATAGGGTCAACCGCTGCGACCCATCATTAGACGACGGCTCAGCCGAAATTTCTTGAACCATAAGGGAGCAATGGGAGGCATTTCACTTAGTCTACTGGCCTTTATCGCTAGGGGCCAAGTCAGGGGCTAATGAAAGTCGGGAAACTTGGTTGGGGGAAATTTGGGGGATGGGGGGGAGCGGTTTGGGAGTAAGCGGGCAGGGGCCTAAGGAAAAAATAGCTAAAGCGTATAGGTAAACCCCTCTACCAAGATGCCAGGTACCCGACTATCGCCCAGGCTGCGCTGATCGTAGGTGTCAATGGTGGGCATAGTTGCTTGAAAATCGGTCAGGTCCATCAGACCATCGCCAAAACAGTGGTAGAGGCTTTCATCAAACCGTAGATTTTCAATCGGGGCGACAATTTCGCCATTTTCTATCCAAAAGCAGGCGTAGCGGGTCATGCCCGTGACGCGGCCGTTGGGATGATCGCTCCAATTTAAATAGTGCAGATTAGATAGATATAGTCCCCGGTCTAGGCGCGCCAGGATTTGTTCCCTGGCCAGGGTGCCGGTCAAAATTTCAGGGGCTCGCAGATGCTCGTTGCGGCTGGCGTAGTTGGAGGGGATTTTATACTCCTTGGCACTGCGGGAACTGACCAGGCTGTTGACCAGCTGCCCCCGTTCAATAATCGGCAGCTGCAGGGGAGCTACCTCACCGGAATTATTAAACCGGGGGATGTTAGCCTGGGCAAAGTTTTCCCGCAGGGTAAATTTGGGCGATAGCTGCCGCTGGCCCTGGCGCAGAAGACCAAAGGCGCTGTTGCCCTGCTGCAGGTCGGCTTCCCCCACCCCACCCCAGGAAAACATGGGGAGCAGTTCGGCCACCGCCGCCGGGGCCAGATAGGTGCGATATTGGCCCCGATCAATGGTTTTGGCGGGGCGGGCTAGCAGGGCCAGCTGGTGTTTGGCCTGGTTGATCTGGTCTAGAAAGTGGGGCTGTTGCCACTGGTTCCCGGCCACCGTGCCCTTGACGGCCCGATTTTGGGAGTCAAATAGGGAGAAATCTAAGCTGTAGTTGGTGGTTTCAAACCAGTGCCGCTGACCAGCGGAATCGGCATAGCCTCGAAAGATCAGACCGCCAGCGTAGATGCCGGTGAAGTCCAGGTTTTGGACCGGGGAAAGCAGGGTGGTGGCAAGCTCATGCGCCGCCAAAATTTTTCCCTGGTTGACCGTGCGGCTAGTGGCAGCCCCTGTGGGTAGTACCACAAACGGGTCTACCGGCAGCTGGGGCACCATGGCCTGTAACTCTGCCAGGGTGGTTTTGATCAGGGGCCAATCGGTGTCAAAGTCCCCAATAAAGGGCACTGTTCCGGATGCTGTGCGATCGCACAGCATGACCGTCAGGGTGAGGCTGCCATCGCTTACCTGGCCTGTCTGCCGGACCTGGGCCCGATTAAACCGAGTAAATTGGCTGTTTTCGCCACTGACCGTCAGGGTGAAATGGGTGGCTGTGGGGAGAGCTTGAGAGATGGCATCGGCCAACTGACCAAAGACCCGTTCCTTAGCCGTCACCTCTGCCACCCTGTTGTCCGCTATGTTCGTTGCTGCCGCCATCATGGTCATACCGCCCCACCAAACACTTCAATATTGTCAAACGCACACACTGGCGAGCCATGGCCCACCCGAATCAGCTGATTGGGTTCCCCTTTGCCGCAAAACGGGGTGCCGTACATTTCCCAGGTGCTGCGGTCACCGACCTGGGACAGGCTATGCCAAAACTGGGGGGTGATGGAACGATAGTTGGGATTTTTGAGGGTGCGGGTGAGTTGTCCATTTTCGATCAGGCGGGCGTACTCACAGCCAAACTGAAACTTATGGCGTTGGTCATCAATGGACCAAGAGCGGTTGGTCTCCATATAAATGCCATGGTCGATGTTGGCAATGATTTGCTCAAAGGAGCGATCCCCCGGCTCTAGATTGATATTGGCCATGCGGTCGATGGCGGGGCGATTCCACGATGAGGCGCGGGAGTTGGCGACACCGGGCACTTGCGATCGCTGCTGACTTTCCACCCCCCCCAGACCTCGCTCCAGTTTGCCCCCCCGGATCAAATATTCCCGCGTGGCAGGAGTGCCCACATCATCAAACCCATAGCTGGCCAGTTCCCCCGGCACCGTCGGGTCAAAAGTAACATTCATCAACTCAGAGCCGTAGGCCAAGGACCCAAAGTCCTCTAGTTTAATAAAGCTACCCCCGGCGTAGTTGCGCTCATCCCCTAAAATCCGGTCCAACTCCAACGGATGACCAATGCTCTCATGGATTTGCAACATCATCTGATCCGGAGCCAGCACCAAGGTCGTCGCCAAATCAGGACAGTTATCCGCATGGAGTAATTCCAGGGCCTGCTCCCCCACCTGCTGCACCCGTTGCCACAGATCCAGGCCGGGAAATAGCTCCCACCCCCCCTGATAGCTGTGGGCCAGATACCCATGGTCCGTCCGCAATTGGGTGATGGGACCATCCTGGGAAATGATGCCAAAGTGGGTTTCCACCAAATAGTCCCGCTGGTAAATCTCCGAACCATTGCTGCTGACATACCAGGTCTCAATATCGTGGCTTCTAGCCGAGGCCGTGGTTTGGGCAATTTTGTCCGAAATCTTGAGCCGGTCACATACCTGGAGCAAAATCTGATTTAACTCCGCCGGAGGCAGCACATCTAACCCTTTGCGATGGGGAGATATATAGTTACCCGTGGCCTTGGGCCGGGCCGCTGCCGTAAATCTGTGCACTGCCCAGGGGCTAGCCGCCATGGCCTGATCGTAGGCAGACCCAATGGCCGCCGCCAGGGACGCGGCACTGAGATCATTGGTGGCACTATAGCCAAACTGCCCCTGGGCCAGGACTTCCACCATGGCCCCCTGGCCAAACTGCTGGGTATTTTGCTCCGGATGGGCATCTCGAATAGCACAGGCTTTAGAACGGTCCTTGACGGCTCGAATCCCGATCCAATCGGCGGGTACCGGCGTTGCCGTAACAATGTCTGAAAGAAACTTAAACATCAACTTGTGGGTAGTGCAGACCAGATGCATAGCCATTCTCTGTACTACACCCTGTCTTGATAGTAGTAATTCTTACCTATCAAGCCCCGTAATGGGGGGGGAGACCCTACATAGACCAGGAGCTATTTTTTGTATATCAAATAAATAACTTACTTTTTCTTTGTATTTTAAGATTAAAAATAATTTTTACCTTAAAATGCAAAGAAATATCAGCTTTTGAATTATTAAAAATAATTAATGAATAATTTGGATGATTTGGACACCAGAATTTTAGGGGCGCTGATGGCGGATGGTCGGGTGACCTGGTCCGAATTAGCCAGTCGGTGTGGGGTTTCATCCCCCGCCATTGCCGAGCGGGTGCGGCGTCTGGAAAAGCGGGGCATTGTGCAGGGCTATGGGGTGGTGGTGGATCCGGTGCAGCTGGGCTACGACATCACAGCCTTTGTGGCCGTGGGGTTGGAGCATCCGCAATATCGCCAGGAGTTTTTGGCCTATGTGCAGTCCACATCAGCGGTGCAGGAGTGCCACCACGTGGCTGGGGATGGGGACTATCTGCTAAAGGTGCGATGCGGCAAGATGGCGGATTTGGAACGGATTCTCAGTGAGGAAATTAAGGGGTTACCGGGGATATTGCGGACGAAGACGTCGATTGCGTTATCGACGGTGAAGGAAACGACGGTGTTGGCGATTTGATAGGGGTATGGTCATGATTTCTTTATTTTTGCGGGGGGTGGTGTTAGGGGTGGCCATTGCCGCCCCCGTCGGTCCCATTGGCTTACTTTGCATTCGCCGCAGCCTCACCTACGGCGCAACCGCCGGTTTACTGTCGGGGTTAGGGGCGGCAACGGCGGATGGCCTTTACGGAGCCGTCGCCGCTTTTGGCCTTGCCTTTGTTTCAAGTTTCCTGACGGACCAGGCCCGCTGGCTAGGCATCATCGGCGGTCTATTCCTTTGTTATCTGGGCATCACTACATTTCTGAGTAAGCCCGCCGATAAACCCGCCGAGATTAGCAAAACCGGCCTAGCTGGTGCCTATTTATCCACCTTTGGCTTAACGCTGACGAATCCAGCCACGATTTTGTCCTTTGTCCTGCTGTTTGCTGGCTTTGCGCCTACAGACCTGGACTATGGTCAGGCGGTGATCATGGTGGGCGGCGTATTTTTAGGATCAGCGCTGTGGTGGTTAATGTTGAGTAGCGGAGTATCCCGGTTAAGGCATTGGCTAACGCCCGGACGATTGATTTGGATCAATCGTGTTTTTGGGGTGTTGATTACGGCCTTTGGGGTCGTGGCTTTGAGCTGGCGCAGTTAAACTAGAGTACAGGCTATTTTGAGGCCACACCTATGGTTCAGCCGCTAATCGCTGAATTTTTATTGGAAGTATGGGGTGGCAGAGTATGACATCTATGACCCGGATAGTAATGAGCTGACAGGATTTGAGCGCTCGGGTAAGTCGCTCGGGCTGGTGAGTAAGATCCAGGGTTGGGTGAGTCCTCAGCTGGGTATTCGGTTTGAGCTGATGTCGGAGTCGTTGGAGATTTATCGGCCCGATGGGGAGCGGTTTTTGACCTATGTGGAACTGGGGGAGCAGCTGGCAGCTGAGCGAGAGCTGCGGCAGGCGGATCGACAGCGGATTCAAACGCTAGAAGAAAAGCTAAGGGAATTGGGGATTAATCCAGATTCTCTATAGATTGTTGAGGTTATGTTTTAATCTCTAATTTTCTAAGGAAAAAGAAACACTCTTCACCATCATATATTTTACGTCCCAAGTAACCAGTAAAAGGAGATGATAGCTCTAATAAAATATCACGAGTTTCTTCTTCAGTTTGAATTATGGGGATGTCATCAACCGCATGAGCAGCATTAAATGCAGAACGTATCCCCTCTACACGGGAAGGTTTTTTATCTTGGTCACATTTTTTCCTTACGGTCTCAACTAATAGCGAACGAATATTTAATTTTTTCCAAACTTCATCAATAAAATTTCTTAATTCTTTATCTGCTTCTTCCGAAAAAGGTGAATTAGCCAAAACAGGCTTGAGTTCATCTAAGTTAAAAGAATGAGGATAAGCTTCTTTTAGCTCAACTAAGCGCTGTAAAGTTTCAGGCCGTAAAACACTTATTTGAGTATTTTTAGCTGTTTGCTTAGCATTCCTAGTAAGGTTACCAGCAGCAATGATTAGTTTAATGCATTCTTGATAGTGATTTTCTAAAATCCTGTTGCCTAATTTTATAAGTTGAGCTGCAGGTCCAGAGCCATTATCACTAATATTTTCAGTTTTGGTAGCCTTACACTCTCCCACTATTGGGTATGGAATATCACAGTAGAAATCTAAACCTCCAGCACCACCCAACTTATTTGGGTCCAAACTTGTATCTGAATAGCGACCAGAATTAGCAAAGCCTAATGTGATTAGACTTTTACGAACTAAACGTTCAAAAGTATTTCCATCACTAGAGTTACCAACTCCGGCAATTTTTGAAACCCAGTCTGACGAGTCTAAAATATTTTCTTCTTGCTCCGTTAATTTTTCCTCGATTGGATGAGAGTCCGCAACAGTATTTATTTCTTTAACAACGATGATCGGCGAGCGATCAACTTGCAAATCAAGAATTATATTTCTAGCATCTTGAAATTGCTCATCTGTCAATACAGGATTATCGGATGATACATTTAGGTAATCTGGCAACGGAATAATTTGATTGAGAAGTTCATTATCACAAAGGTTTTCTAGGCGAAAAGAAACCTCATCATTAGATAGGCTAAAAACTCTAATAAATGCTAAAAATAAATTGCTTTTATTGCGCAAATGAGTTGTTAAAGCTTCTTGATTCCATAAGGTTAATTTAGATAGTGACTCAACATCATCTAAACCAGTAATATGTTGACAGAATTCACATTGTGCCCAGACTAAATTGCTCGTTTTTATATTCTTAAAATCACTTTCAAATAAACTAAGTGTCTCTGGTCGATAGAATTTATTTTTTATGGAGTCATTCAACTCCTGAGATGGAATTAGCAAAAATCTTTTGCCTGGAGCTATGAAGCGTTTTGGAGCGGAAACAATTGACTTTCCTTGCTTTAGAGCAACTATTTCAAGCGATGAGAGGCACAGACCTGTGTTTAATAAAACCACTTTAAGCCACCTCTAATTCAGCAAAATCTGCTTTGTTATCAGCATCCTCCACTTTATCCATATTCTCAATTGTTTCATTTAAGTGTTCAGCAATGGCTTCAATTTCCTGTTCGCTGTGTAAATGCTGAACTTCCTTACCTTCTAAAGCTTCTTCAATCACTTTGCCTGCTGGACGGCTCAAAATCTCTTTAATTAGCGGATTATTGACAAGTGTGTCACGAGTAAAAGCAAAGAAATCTAGCTTTTTAATGCTGATATCGTATTTCTCATGATTGTCGTATACGTGTTTCAGAGCTACAAGTGGTTTCAGCTCCTCTTCCTTGAGATGAACCCACTCGCCACCTTTTTGGATCAGTTGCTGGTAGGTAAGCGTCACAGGGGATGCCCAGGCATAAGCGAGAGTGAGGACTGAGCAGATCTAGTGTTAGCCTCGACCAAAGGTAATAGGGACGGCGCAGGTAAGCCTGCCCGCGCAGCCCGAACCGCTTCGGTCAAGAACTCTAAAACCGGACGTCCCTGGGCCTTTAAGGAA
>NZ_JAYGIG010000082.1:0-8050 GCF_034932105.1 Leptothoe sp. PORK10 BA2
GAATCGACGCTTAAACTTTGAATTGCTAAGGGTTTGGGTGGCTTCGTAGTTCATCTGCCTAGGTGTAAAGCAATGAACCAAAACCTAAAAATCTACCATAGAAACTATTATGCAAGAGGTCTAATGAGTTAGTTTTTAAAACTTACCCTTTAAAAGAGAACCAGCAGCAGATGTAACGCTTGCTGGTTCTTGTTTTTGTGACGAATCGTCGGATGTCCCAGTTGTCGACTGTTCTCACTACATAGTTTCCCTCAAATATCGAGCGAAGAGACGCGCACACCTGAGGCAGATCAGCGAATCCGCGAACGGCTGAAGGAAGTAAATCTACAGTGCAATGAGTTAATGCAAGCACTCGATGGATAGGCAGCTACTTAACGAGGGACCAATACGCGGTCAGGGGAATTGGGACCATCTTCAAAAATTGCCCCTCTCTGTATCAGAAGCTCTCTGGATTTGACAGAGATGCCTTGAGTATCTAAAAATCGAGCTTTTTCAACTAAAGCCTTGTCGAGATTGGCTCCGCTGAGGTCGGCTCCGCTGAAGTTGGCTCCGCTGAGGTTGGCTCCAATCAGGTCGGCTCCGCTGAGGTCGGCTCCGCTGAGGTCGGCTCTGCTGAGGTCGGCTCTGCTGAGGTCGGCTCTGCTGAGGTTGGCTCCGCTGAGGTCGGCTCCGCTGAGGTCGGCTCCGCTGAGGTTTTGTCCGGAACCGCCGTTATTTCTGATTGATTCAACAATCTCCTGTTTGGTGAGAAGTCGGACGTCTTGAACCAAAAGGCCTTCAACTTCCTGTAATTCTCCTGATTCAAACAGTTCTTGAATTCTCTGAAGTGCTTCTTCAGAGACACCTAGGGTTAATTTGACACTGCCTTCTTCGATATCCAAAATTTCAATTTCGGTATCTCCACCGAGCTTCCGTAGCAATGCGACGATGACATCGAGCTTTTGCTTGTCAATTTCTTCAATGCTGCCTGCGATCGCAAAACTCAAACGCTTCTCATAGACCTTAGGCGGCGCATCATCTTCATCGGCAAACTGTGCAATCGACTCCCAATCCTCAAGCCCAACGGCGTTACAGATTGCCTGAAACACTTCGGTTTGAATCTTCAAGCTACCCCAGAAGCGCCTCAACGTCGCTTTAGAAGTAGTCGCAAGATCCGCCCATGCTTTCTCTGTCTTGGCCCAGCCCTTCTTGCAACGAGCCTTATCAACTAGTGCAGCGTCAAGACTAAGAATGAGGGCAGGCAACAATGTTGAGGTGAGTAGCGTCGGAATCGAAACACTACGTGATGAAATTGCCGCTTGGTCAACCGACATTAACAACACTCAACGAGGTGTCGATTGGCAGATGAAAGTTGAAGATGCGAGAGGCAAGCTGACTTCCATCTACCCTCAAATTAAGCTTTGACGCTGCACTAGCCAGGATTTTTCGGCTTAAGTTGATACCCAACAAAGCAACAAATCGTGGATGCTTGGCGAAGGTACCCATCAAAGGTAGCTGTTATAGCTTTGGGCACTTCGCTGAGAACACTGAGTAGGGTTATTCCTAACTTCCAGAGTGCTACGGGGCTCGCAGTCGCGTCCTCACCGGACTAGCGACTGCGAGCCTACCCAATGGCTGAAATGCGTAAATTACTACAAGAGGTTAAAACTGCACTCAAAAAATATGGCTATCAGTGCAATTTAGCCACGCGAGTTCGCCTGCAGCAGGTATCGACCATCACAGCCCTGTCAGGCGAGACGATTATTTTGAAAAGCACCTACTTTATCCGTCGCCATAGAGCCGTGGTTTACTTCTTGATTGAAACCTTGGAAGCAGAGTTGCTGACTTAGAGTTGCTGGCTCACAGTGTGCTGGGTGCGATGAGTCAAGTTGGGTTATTGAGAAATACCGATACAATTCCCTGGTAAATCCACCTTGCCCGAAGGTACCATGGGCTGTAGTGGTTTCCGGTTATCTAGAGTCTATGGATTCTGAGGACTCTACCCTTAAAAAGTATGTCGAACTGACAGATACTCAACTCTGGTTGGAAAGTATCCGAGGCAGTTCTGAAGCGTTGGGAAAGCTTTATGCTCGCCATGCTGGTTTGGTCTATAGTATCGCTTTTAATATTCTAAAAGAGGCTGAAGAAGCTGAGGATTTGACCCACGATATTTTTATTCATCTAGTTAAAGGGGCAGCTTACGATCCTGCGAGGGGGTCTTTGCGGACCTATGTCGCCATGCTCACTCGTTCCCGTGCCATCGACCGGGTGCGATCGCAACAAGCAGCGCAACGATCCATACAGCGGCTGCAGCGTAGTGATGCTAGTAATATGCCATCGAGCCCCATGGCTGATGTGACCCAGCAAGAGCAGCAGCAGCATGTTCAAGCTGCGTTGTCCCAGCTGTCCGACAGCCAGCGGCAGATCCTGCAATTGGCCTATTACGAGGGACTGACTCAGGCCAAAATTGCGGAACAACTGGCAACCCCATTGGGTACTGTAAAAACAAGAGCGCGGCGGGGGCTGCTCAGGCTACAACAGATTTTAAAAAGTCGGCTGGATTAGGGGATGTCACTAGAGGTAGCAACAGTATGACTAAATCACCCTCTGAAAACGAGCTACAGCGTTTAATCGCCGGCTATGTGCTCTATAACCTGACTCCAGAGGAGGCTGCATCGTTAGCCGCATTAGTAGAGAACAATCCGATGATTGCTCAAGAGATTGAGCAACTACAGCAAACCTTAGAACAGGCATATGCGCCGCCCGTGCTGCCACCTCCCACTCACCTATATGAGAGAATTTTGGGCTCATCATCGGTGCCCCTCGTGTCTCGCGTGCGGCCATGGCGGCTCAATCCTTGGGGACTGTTGGCAGCTAGTTTAGTGGTCGGGCTGGGTCTCAGTAATGCTGTGTTATGGCGCTCCCTACAAACGATGCAGGCGCAGCTGCGACAGCTGCAACCGGCGGCGGCGGGGCGCACCGTAGTTTTAACCTCAGTGACCGATGCTGTTCCCGAAACCAGTACTGTTTTAGTAGAGATTGATCCGGTCACTCTCCAAGCGACATTGACTGGCGAGAATCTGTCTGTGTTACCAAAGGGTCAAGTGTATGCGCTGTGGACGGTGCTACAGCTGGAGGCCCCCTTTACCCAAGATGCTAAAAATGCAATTTTAACCCAGACGTTTACGGTGGATGAGCAGGGCCGGGTGTCGCTGCAGATGCCTCTACCTGGGGTGTATCAAAATTTTCAGTGGATTCGTGCGATCGCAATTACGATTGAATCAGCCGATGCGCCACAGCGACACGAAGCTAGTCCAATTCTGATGGGGACACTGATCAAGGACTAGCGGGGGCATCTGTGTCGAAGTCAATGATGTATCACCGAGGGCATCTCTGAGATGTCAACTGGTTGCAGATTTTGGGGTTCAACTTAAGCCAGAAAATTCTGACTAGGTGGAGAATCAGGAGCCAGCAGCTAGAAGCCAGTAAGGCCCTGATTCCTGACTCCTGACTTCTGAATACTATCCTTGGCAAAACGTCCCACTTTGAGTTGGTACCCCAGATTTTGAGTAGCAGAAATTAGTTGTGGCAAAGTAATATTACTTAAAGTATTACTCCTTTGTCACAACGATTTCATTGCTTTGAAAAAAATCCTGATTCTGACTGCAAACCCTAAGAATAGCGACAAGCTGCGCTTGGATGAGGAAGTGCGAGAAATCCAGGAAGGGTTACAGCGATCGCGCAGTCGCGACCAGTTTGAAATCATTTCTAAATGGGCGGTACGTCCGGATGATTTACGGCGAGCGCTGTTAGACCATGAGCCGAACATTGTGCATTTTTCGGGTCATGGGGCTGGGGAGGCAGGGCTGGTGCTGGAGAATAATGCTGGCCAGATGCAGCTGGTGAGTGCGCCGTCTTTGGCAAGGCTGTTTAAGCTGTTTAAGGACAAGGTGGAGTGCGTATTGCTCAATGCCTGCTATTCGGAGGTACAGGCAGCGGCGATTCATCAGCATATTGACTGTGTCATTGGAATGAATCAGGCGATTGGGGATCGCGCAGCCATCGAATTTGCAGTGGGCTTTTATGATGGATTGGGCGCAGGCCGCTCCTATGGTGATGCGTTTGAGTTCGGGGTGTCGGCGATTGACTTAGAGGGCATCCCCGAAACGGCCACGCCTCAGTTAAAGCAGCGAAGTCCATCGGCCTCTCAGTCAGGGGAAATCACGTCGCCTGTACAGACGCCTGCTGAAGCGGCCTCGTTACCATCGGCTTCCAGTAGTCAAGCAACAAGTAGTCAGGCGGCCAGTACTCAAGCAACAAGTACTCAAGCGACTGCCGAGCTGGGACTGCAAAGCGAACCCGTGACACCGCGACCGACCGCCGGATCGCGTATTTTCATTAGCTATAAGCGCGGTGTAGAGCCGGATGAACCGATTGCGAGTGAAGTGTATCGGGCGCTCAGTGGGGCGCATGATGTGTTTATTGATCAGACGATGTCGGTGGGGACGCCTTGGGCTGAGCGGATTGAGCAGGCACTACAAGCGTCAGATTTTTTGATTATCTTTTTGTCGGCGGAGTCGGTGCATAGCGAGATGGTGCTGGGCGAAATTGAGACGGCTCATCGGCTGATGAAAACCTCAGGCCGACCGATGATTTTACCGGTGCGGTTGGGTTATCGGGAGCCTTTTGTCTATCCGCTGAGTGCGTATTTGAACCCGATTAACTGGGCGCTGTGGGAAACGCCGGCTGACACGCCGCAGCTGCTAGAGGAGCTGCAACGGGCGATCGCAGGTGCGGGGCTTTCGATCGATTCAGAAAATGCTAAGCGGAATGTGACGGTGGTCTCGAATGATTCGACCACGACGCCTGCCATTCCACGTCCGCAGCCATCTGCTCAGCCGGTTTTGCTTCAGCCAGTGGTATTGGAACCGGCGGAAGGGACGATGGATCCGGAGTCGCAGCTGTATGTGAAGCGGGCGTGTGACGAGATTGCTCAGTCCACAATCCAGCGCCAAGGCGTGACCCTGACGATTAAAGGGCCGCGCCAGATGGGTAAAAGCTCGTTGCTGATGCAGGTTATGGATGCGGCGATCAAGGTGGGGAAGCAGGTGGTGTTTCTAGATTTTCAGCTGTTTGACCAAGATGTACTGAAGTCTGCGAATACGTTTTATCCTCAGTTTTGCCGGAGTATGACGGAGCAGCTGGGTTTGCCGGATCGGGTGGCGGAGTCTTGGGAGGGGAGCAGTGGCAATATTCAGCGCTGTACTCGCTATATGCAAACCCATGTACTGAAAGAGTTGGGTAGCCCTTTGGTGCTGGCGATGGATGAAGTAGATCGGATGTTTGACGCGGACTATCGCTCGGACTTTTTTAGCATGTTGCGCAGCTGGCATAACAACCGGGCGCTGCCGATGGCTCGCATCTGGAAGCAGTTTGACCTGGCGCTGGTCACGGCGACGGAGCCATATCATTTGATCGCGAATTTGAACCAGTCTCCTTTTAATGTGGGGGAGGTACTGTTGCTGACAGATTTTACCTCGGCGCAGGTGACGGATTTGAATCAGCGCCATGGCAATCCGCTGACGCCTGCCGAGGAGCGGGCACTGATGGCGTTGTTAAATGGGCATCCGTATTTGGTGCGACGGGCGTTGTACCTGATTGCTCGACAGCAGCTGAGTGTGGCGGCACTGTTTGAGCAGGCGGATGGAGATCATGGTCCCTTTGGCGATCACTTGCGGTATCACCTGTTCCGCATTTATGACAAGCAGGATTTGGCGCAGGGGTTGCTGCAGGTGATTCGGGCGAGAACTTGCCCGGATGAGCGGATTGCCCGATTGTTGAGCGCAGCTGGGTTAGTCCGGCGAGAAGATGAACAAGTGGTGCCTCGGTGCCAACTCTATGCCGATTATTTTCGGAGGCATCTCCATGGTTGACCCGAGTTTGTATACCGTAGGCGGCACCGTCCAGGCCAATGAGCGCGGGATTTATCTGTCTCGTCAGGCCGATCGGGAACTCTTGGCGCTTTGTGAGGACTCTACTTTTGCCTATGTGCTGACGCCCCGGCAAATGGGGAAGTCGAGTTTGATGATTCGCACGGCGGAGCAGCTGATTGACGCTGGGAAGCAGGCGGTGATTGTGGATTTGACTCAGCTGGGGACGCAGCTGAGTGCGGATGAATGGTACAGCGATTTTTTGGATTTGGTGGCGAGTCAGCTCATGCTGACAACGGATGTGAAGCAGTGGTGGCGAGCCAATCACCAATCGGGGCTGACGCTGCGGCTGACGCGGTTCTTTCAAGACGTCGTGCTGGCGGAGGTGGCGGAGCCGATTGTGATTTTTGTCGATGAAATTGACACGACGCTAAGTTTGGACTTTACCGACGACTTTTATGCGGCGATTCGTTACTTATATGTGGCGCGTTCAACGGATTCAAGGTTGCGGCGGTTGTCGTTTGTGCTGATTGGGGTGGCGACCCCAGCGGATCTCATTCAGGATCCTAAGCGGACGCCTTTTAATATTGGGCAGCGGGTGGACTTAACGGACTTTAGTGCCGAGGAAGCTTTGCCGTTAGCGGCGGGGTTAGGGCTGGTACCCGAAAAAGAACAGCAGATGTTAGAGGGGGTGTTGCAGTGGACGGGGGGGCACCCGTACTTAACCCAGCGGCTTTGTCGCGCGCTGGCAGATAAGCCCCCCCAAGGCTGGACAGCGGCAGCGGTAGAACCCGTGGTAGCAGAGACATTTTTTGGCCGGATGAGTGAGCAAGATAACAACTTGCAGTTTGTACGGGATATGTTGACGAAGCGGGCACCGGCGTCGCTTGAGCAGGAGGTATTGACAACATATCGAGAGATTTATCGAGATCGGCGGCCGGTGCTGGATGAAGAACAGAACTTAGTGAAGTCGCATTTGAAGCTGTCGGGGGTGGTGCGGCGAGAGGGGAAGCAGCTGCAAGTGCGGAATCGGATTTATCGGGAGGTGTTTAGCCAGGAATGGATTCGTGAGCACTTGCCAGAAAACTTTTGGCAGCGGTATAAGCCGGTATTGAAATGGGCGATTCCGGTGACGGCAGCTTCGGTGCTCTCGGCAGGCGTGATGGCGGGCTTGGCGCAGGACGCGAGGGAAAGTGCTCAGGAAGCGAAACAGCAAAAAGCCATTGCAGAAGAGCAAACAGTCATTGCCCGACAAAAAGCTCAAGAAGCAGAACAGAATGCTCAAGAAGCAAAGCGACAAACCACTATCGCAGAAGGGCAAAAAAAGCTTGCTTTAGAGAATGAAGCAAAAACAGAAGAAGCCCTGAACAAAGAGCAAGAAGCAAATGAACAGAGAGCGATTGCGCTGACCGCTGCCGAAACTCAACAGCAACGAGCAGAAGAACAAGCAAACATTGCCCAACAACAAAGAGAACGGGCAGAGAATCAGGCGATAATTGCCCAAGCGCAAACCCGCAGAGCGGAAACACAAACTGCACTAGCCGAGCAACAGACCAAGCTTGCCGAGCAACAAACGAGGGTGGCTCAGCTGCGCGAACAAGTCGCCCGAGTCTTGAACTTACTACCTACGACCAATGCGGTTTCTGGTCTAGTTCTGGCAATTGATACGATGGCTCAGAGCCAGTCAGTGCCCTCCGTAGCGCTGACTGGCCAAGCCAGCTTACTCAAAGCGGTGCAAGTGTCGCAAGAAATCAACCGCCTCGCAGGCCATGGGGCTGCGGTCTTGTCGGTGGCGTTTAGCCCCGATGGTCAGCGCATCGTCAGTGGCAGTTTCGACAATACGCTGCGGCTGTGGGATGCCAACACGGGCGCACCCATCGGCGAACCGCTCGCAGGCCATGGGGATGCGGTCTGGTCGGTGGCGTTTAGCCCCGATGGTCAGCGCATCGTCAGTGGCAGTTTCGACAATACGCTGCGGCTGTGGGATGCCAACACGGGCGCACCCATCGGCGAACCGCTCGCAGGCCATGGGGATGCGGTCTGGTCGGTGGCGTTTAGCCCCGATGGTCAGCGCATCGTCAGTGGCAGTTTCGACAATACGCTGCGGCTGTGGGATGCCAACACGGGCGCACCCATCGGCG
>NZ_JAYGIG010000083.1:0-7700 GCF_034932105.1 Leptothoe sp. PORK10 BA2
ACTGAGTTTGATGCGACCCTTGGGCTTGCTCAAGGAGGTTACCAATTCCTATATTTGGATTACGCTAGCTGATAATCTCTGTAACCTGGGAAAACTCTCTAATTTTTTAAGCCTGAGTAGTTACGCCCGGTCAAACGAAAAAAAACGAGACCCCGCAAAACTTGGAGGACTCGTTTTCTTAAAGCTATGCAGCTAACCGCCAAGCCAGCGAAACCATCTAAAGCCGACGCTGAAGCCAACGATTCGGGACAATTGGGGTTGAAATTAGAGGTGTACCAGGTAGACCCATTGGGTAGCTGGTATGGCTCTAAGGCCTGTCATGTCTTTGTCACAGCGAATGGGGCTGCTGCGATGGGTTGACTAAGCTTCGTCAGACTGTGCTAAGTTGCGTTTGCGCAGGGCAGCGACGCCCATGCCAATGAGGCCTGGAAGAAGGGCCGGGGTGGGGACCGCCGCGGGGGAGAACTGGGCGAAAACCAAGGACTCAGAACGCGCTGTATTACCCCTCCTATTTTCATCCACACTATTTAGCCCAAGAGGATCCCCAAAAAATTGAAAAACCGAAGCAGTGGGAACACCACGTGAAAAAGGAACATAGAAGACATCGCTACGATTTGTGATGGAGGAGGATTGGGCCGCCAATACAGAGTCCAGACCCAAAGCGTTTATAATGGCCGCCGCCGCCGACTCGGCACCCGCCGGATTGCCCAAAAAATTAACAAAACCAGACCCAGAAGCCACAGGAAATAAGTCGTCAAAGCTCCCCCTCGCGAAACTAACATCAAAAGCCTCGCCTCCCACATCCAAGTCGCGGATGCTCACCACCTGCCCCGACGAATTCTTCGTCAGAGAGAAGGCCTGAGCGGGAGCGGCAGAAATGAGTTGAGTTATGCTCGGTAACAATGCCCCCGTAAGCGCCACTTTCAACCATATATTTTTGGTCATCTACAATCCTCAAGAAGTGATAAAGGGAAGGTTTAGAAGGAAGCGTGCAAGCGTGCACAGAAGCGTGCAAGCGTGCACAGAAGCGTGCAAGCGTGCAAACGCCTAACCCACAGGCCAGAACAATGTCTTAGCCCTGAAATAGTAGCCCTGAACTTTGTCCAACACTGTTCAGATCTCTACAGACGATGACATTTATACAGCCCCTATCGAGAGGAACAGAAAATTGATGCACGAAGGAACACTACTCCGGCGGGTTAAGCTTGTAGCCCATCAGAGTAGAAATATAAGTAGATCAGCTTAAATCTAAATCAATCTACAAGGCGATCAACTTAAATCAGGAAATTACTGCGGGGTTAGAATCTAGAAGTCAGGAGTCAGAATCCATTCCCTGCTTTGATTCTGACTCCTGGCTCCTGACTCCTTACCGATCTAGAGTTTCCTGGCTTAAATGACACGCCCAATCTACAACAGAACTAAAGTCACCAAAAGAGCAAAATTCTAACTTTAAAAAACTACACAAAAAACTACAAGAAAAAGGGATTATGAATACTGAGAGAGATGGCGTCGTTTTTTGACAACACCTGGCGGCTTCACTACACATGCCAGCCCCAACTTTGTACGATTGGGTCCGACGCGGCTGGGTCAGAGCACGGCAGGAACCTCAACACCCCATGATCAAACGTTTTTCTGATTTTTGACAATTATCACAATGACCACATTGCATACCTCGTGCTTCGGTCTCACAGCCAAACTGCACTAAAAGTTTCTGCCAACGACAGTTCCGACCAAAAAGATACTGCCTCATGTCCTTCACACTATCAAAAGTCTCACGATGGTGCTGCGACTGCCCCACCTGCAACCGATAATGAAACGGATCTTCCCAAGTCAGCTGCCCCTGACTATGCAACAACGCCAACGCCGTCGCCGCTTCCCTATGCCGCCGCAACACCTGATCAATATTACCAGTTGCAGATAAGGACTTCACCAACTGCTTCGCCTCCCGCTCTAGCTTGCGTTCACTGTCCGCAAAAAACTGCCAGCGCCGTTTATCCTCCCCATCCAGCCACCCCGTCGGCTCACTCACCAATGTGAGCGCATCCGCCGGTTTCCCATCTCGACCTCCACGGCCAATCTCTTGAACGTACTCACTCAACGTACTCGGCGCATGGTAGTGGCATACCCAGCGCACCCGAGGATGGTTGATGCCCATGCCAAAAGCGCTCGTACACACCACAAACTGGCAGCGCTCCCCTAACCATTCAGCCTCAATGTGCCGCCGTGATTCACTCCCTAGCCCAGCATGGTAAGCCTCTACCGAAAAGCCTTTTGGCCGTAGCCATTGGGCCAACTCTTCCGCTGTGCGTCGAGTACGCACATAGATCAACCCCGCTTGGGACGGATACGCTTTAACAAAGTTCAATAATGCCTGCCGCCGACCACGGGGTGTCCAAACTACTTTCACCGCTAGATTCAGGTTGGGCCGATAAGGGCTTAGCTTCACCTCCTTAGGGTGTTGCAGTTGTAATACCTCACAAATAGTTTGTTGTGCGGTGGGGTTGGCTGTAGCCGTAAAGGCCGCAATCGGCAGCTTTGTGCCCGCAGGCTTATATTTCAACAGAGCGGGTCTAACCGCACCCAGCCGTCGATAGGTCGGTCGAAACGTGTCGCCCCACTGCACCAGGCAATGGGCCTCATCCAAAATTAGACCGTTGATCATCACCTGGGGCTGACACAGTGCTTCCCATACCTTTTTACTTAAAAGAGTCTCTGGCGACAGATAAAGTAGGCGCAGTCGATTCTGTTGAACCTGTTGTAATATCTTCTGTTTTTCATAGTTGGCTAGGGCACTGTGAATTCTCTCCGCAGCCAACTGTCGTTGTTTCAGCTCCTGAACCTGATCCTCCATCAGAGCCACCAGAGGAGAAATCACTAAAGTCACCCCCGTTTGTAACAAGGCCGGTAACTGAAAACAGATGGATTTACCACCACCAGTCGGCATCACGATTAGAGCATCCCGCTTGGCCATTAACGTACGGATCACCTCGCCCTGGGGTGGCCGAAAACTATCATACCCCCAGATTTGCTTAAAGCTGGTTTCCACCTGCTGCCATGCTGTTTTCGTAACCATCAATGCACCCTAAAAGCTAGAGTTAGCATGCCCAATGGCAACGGTCCTAGCGCGGAGTTGTGAAACCTTGGCTGGCGAAGGGGACTCGCGTATCGGTCTAGACGGCGAGGACTGGATGAAAATCCTCTCGTTATATCCCAATCCTATGCATTGCCGCCAAGATCTGAGCTGATACAAAGGGCAAAATGTCTTCGTTATGGCTATGTTCAGCACCCTCAGTGAAGACCACCAGCAAGTAAGGATGGGCCCCATCGGCTTCAATGTAAGCGGCATCATGGCGCACCTTGCTCGTGAGTCCGGCCTTGGACCAAACCTGGCTCTCGACCGGTACGCCTGCCCCTAAAAAGCCAGTGACTTGATTTTCTGGATCAGCCGCTAGCACCTTAGGCTCGAGGTCTCGGGTCATAAACCGCATCATGTTCTGACACCGGGCCGCATTCACCGCCACACCCCCCACAATGCTGTGGAGTAATCGAGCCGAGGCCTCGGTGGTGAGCATATTACGATTTTCGTATCCGTCCCCCAGATAGGCTCGCTCACGCCCGTAGGGACCATCGCACCAGGTTTTTTGGTTGGCATTGACGGTGGCTAGCTCTGGCCAATTTAGGGTTTTGAGATAGCGATTGACCAGGTCCCGCTGATGTTTCCAGGTTTCAAAGGGGCCAGGGGGCAGCTCTGGCCCGCTGGTGGTGCCGGTGAGGACGTCCATCACATAGCCTGTGGCGTCATTGCTAGAGTCCACAATCATATCGCGCATAGCTCGCTCTAGTTCCGGACTGGTCTGGGTCATGCCCCGCTCAATCCATTCATGGATTGCCACCAGGTAAAACAGTTTGATCACGCTAGCGGGATAAATCCGTTCTACCCCCCGATAACTGGCCCCCTTTGGCCGCTGCTGCCAGAAGTCATCGGCACTCAACGCACCCCCCGTATTGACGATGTAGGGGGGCTCGTAGGCTAGCCAGGTGACGGCAATCTGGTTTTGGGCTAGGGCTGGAAAGCGAGCCCAAGTAAGATCGAGCACCTGGTGGAGGTTTTTCTGGAGACTATCGTCGGTTTGGAAAAATTTAGCGGTCATGGGGGAGGGCGGTTTGATGGCTTAGTTTTAAGGTGTCCGCTTTTTATATTGCTATACCTTGGCGGAGTCCTTGAACTGAAAATACGCAGCAAGATATTCAGCCAGCTTAGACAAGCCAATTTCTACACAACGCAAAATTGGCTTGCCCTACACAAACCCCAAACTGGTCCCTTTCCCGTCATGGGTCAGGGCCAACTGCTCATACTTTTTAGCATGGTCGATCAGGTCCTCCATCTCTTCCGGGGTCAGGGTCTTGTAAACTCTGCCCGGCACTCCCACCACCAGGGACCCTGGGGAGACGTCTTTGTTGACGACTGCGCCTGCACCCACGATGCTACCTGCACCGACGCGGACACCGTTGAGAATGATCGCCCCAATGCCGATGAGACAGCCCCGCTCAATGTGGGCGCTGTGGACCACGGCGCGATGACCGATGGTGACATAGTCTTCGAGGATGGTGGGGAGGTTGGGGTCGCCGTGGAGAATGGCCCCGTCTTGGACATTGCTGTGGGCACCAATGCGGATCAGTTCGACGTCCCCTCGGACCACGGCGTTGTACCAAATGCTGGCGCCGGGATGGACCTCTACACGGCCTATGACCGTAGCGTTAGGGGCGATGAAGGCGGCTTGGGAGAGGTCGGGTGCAGGCCAAAAGCCATCTGGGGCGGGGTCGACAGGGGTGGGGTTGAGCACGGAATTATCTACCATTGACTAGGACTGCCTGACGATCAACATCAGAATGGACAAAACTCGCTGGAATAATGCTGGAATATGTATGTCAGGGTTAAAGTGCCGTCCTTTGACCTCCCGTTATAATAAGGCGAGCGTTGCTGCTCCTTGGGGTGATTTTTTTATAAAATCCTCGCATGGTGGGCTTTTGCTACCTCGGTTCATCCTTTAAATTGGTAGCATGGCTCAGGCGATCGCAAGTCTAACTGGCCTTGTTTTTGACGTGCCGCCTTATATGGCATTGGTTTTCCTGGTCTCAACGTTGGGGTGGTTGAGACAGGCATATCCAGCCTGGGCATACATGTTTTACTAAACCCGCATGATAAATTCTGCTTCTCAGTATCCGTTTTACGGGCCAGAAATAAAATGCCCCCACTGTCGACAGACGATTCCGGCATTGACGCTGACGGATAGCTACCTATGTACCCGTCACGGTGCCTTTGAGGTAAGTCTCGATTCTCGGGATTTAGTCCATGTGCAATCGGGTCGCCACTGGCGGCAATGGGAGGGGGACTGGTACCGACAGCACACCCATCCAGATGGCATTCGGTTTGAGATTCATGAGGCGCTGGACCGACTCTATACCGAAGGCTATCGGGCGACCCGGGTGATTATTGCCGAGCGCTATCGCCCCTTGGTGAAGTCTTATCTTGAGTACACGGCTCCCTGGCGGGGACAAGGAGAAAAGGGAACACCCAAACTATATGGATTGCCAGTGGTGTTTAGCCCGTCATCGCAAGAGGTACCCCAGTGGGAAGTGATCAATTTTGATTTGGAAAAAGAACCGGGTGTACCGAAGGACTATCGATATTTGAAGTTTTTTGAGTAGATCCCTGATTTAGCGATAGGAATACCATGCACCATGCGTCGATTCGAACGGCGGATATTCACCGGGCCATGGCTTTTTATGAGCTGTTGGGGTTTGAGGTGGTGGAACGCTTTACGGCTGGTATTACCCTGGCCTGTTGGATGGAAGGGCTGGGGGGCCGGATTGAGCTGATTCAGGTACCGGAGCCAAAACCGGCGGCGGATGCCTTTAGTGATGAGCACTATACGGGCTACTATCACCTATCGTTTGACCTGACCCAGAGGGCGCAAAGTTTACCCGCCTGGCTCGAGCAACTCCAGCAGCATGCGGTTTCGCGGGATACGGCGCTCACCGTACTCCTGGAACCTCGCCAGCAAATGATTGGAAATCGGGTTTATGAGGTGGCGTTTATTGCTGATGCTGATGGGCTACCGCTTGAGTTTCTACGTTGCTTGAAGTAGCTGCTTCAAGTCGCGACCTGCAGTAATTATTGCCTGAAGTAATACATGGGTTTTGGTGTTCCGTTCGCAAACAATTGGGCCTACTTGGAGACCGAGCTAACCTGGTTAGAGCGGATGCTGCTGGTGACGGTGGCGCAGCAGCGAAAAAATTTGAAGGCGGTCAATCGGGTGGCGAAAACACCCTCTGATCGGGCGACGAGTGACTGGTGGCAGGGGCTAATTGCGGTTAAAAATCGGGCGTATGATGACGTTGCTCCCCAGGCTAGTGGCCAAGCGGGCGGCCCAGCAGGCGAGCAAGGGCCTGGACATCCGGTGCTGGGCTATCAAAAAACCTTAGACAATCGCATCCTACTCAGTCGGGCGAAGAAGATTGCCTTGGGCCTGCCAACGATGCAGTCGTTACTGGGGCTAAGTTTGTTTGAAAAGAAGCTGGTGCTGATGGTGCTGGCTCCGGAAGTGCAGGTGCGCTATGGCAAGCTGTACCACTATTTGCAAACGGGCACCCACTGCATGGCGGGGGCCTTACCTACGGTGGAACTGGCGTTGCGGGTGCTGTGTCACAATGATGCAGAACGCCGACGGGCTCGGGTACTGTTGACAGGGCCCCAATCATTGCTACAGCGCCGGGTGTTGCATCGTGTCGGGGGAGCAGCGACATTGTTAGAGAGTCAATTGCAGCTGGCTCCTGAGTGGGTGGATTACTTATTGGCTGAGCATCCAGATCCGGCCTGGCCGCTAAAGTTTGTGATGGCCGATAAGTTTGTCCAACGGTGTCGGCAGCGGGTGCTGTGGTCAGAGCTGGTACTGGCCGATGCCCTCAAGCAGCAGTTGCAGTTGGTAACGGCTCAGCCCCAGTCTAGGTTGCTGCTGGTGGGGGAGCAGGGGGTGGGGAAAGAGCGGGTTGCGATCGCACTCGCCAACCACCTGAAACTCCCCCTCCACATCCTCGACTTAGCCCAATATTCTCCCCAAGACTGGCAAACTTGTCTGGCCAAATTAACCCAAATTAAGTATCCATTGGTGCTGATCCCATCAGCCCACCATTGGCTGGGACGAAATGCAGCGATCGATCGCGCTGCCCTCCATAACTGGCTGACGCATACATCCGCCCACATCATCTTCACCGTTAGCCATAGCCACCTGGTGCGTCCCCAGTGGCGACAACGGCTCACGGTGCTCCATATCCCCATGCCTGATGCTGACTTACGTTTACAACTGTGGCACCAGTCTTTTCCCCAGGGCGTTAAATCCATGGGTAAAGTCCGTTGGGCAGCCCTGGCTGAAGCCTTAGCACTTTCACCGCAACAGATTCTCGACATTGGTCAGATGACGAGCAGCCTAGCCGGCAATGACCCGATTACAATTGACCATTTACAGCAGGTTTTACACCAGCAGGGCCAGAATTGGAAACTGCGCCAGTAGAATAGACCTCTTGCATAATAGATTTCATGGTACATTAGAGGATTTTAGTTCACTGTTTCCATGTCAGGCAGATGAACTACGAAGCAACCCAAACCCTAAGCGTCCAAAAGTTTAAGCGCCGATTTGGTG
>NZ_JAYGIG010000084.1:0-7680 GCF_034932105.1 Leptothoe sp. PORK10 BA2
GTCTTTTCCCAATCCGCTTTACTGACCTCGGGAATCGATGGGAGAGCCTTGTCTTTCATCCGCTTACTCTAGCAGGTACTCTGCTGATTGAAACTCTCACAACTCAGACCCCCTGAATGCTTACCTAAAAACTCAAGGATAGGGGTACCAACTCAAAGCGGGACGTTTTCTCCAGGATAGTATTCAGGAGTCAGGAGTCAGGGCCTCGCTGGCTTCTGGCCCCTGATTCCCCACCTAGCCAGGATTTCTCGGATTAAGTTGATGCCCAAGGATAAGACAATGCTCGGATATCGCAGGAATTGCGTTTAAGCTAGTACTGAAAGCAAATGTAGCCAGTCCACCTGCCCGAATTATGACCCCTGCCTCCTCCGTTCGTCCCCTGACCTGGTCTGAGTTAGAAGCCCTAGACACCCTCCAAACAGACCCGGTCAATGGTCCCACCAATGCCCAGGCCCGGCTGCGGCTATTTGGTCAAACTGAAGCCGACGTGCGGGTCACCCTATTCCGTGATAACCATGGCTGGTGTCCCTACTGCCAAAAGGTATGGCTGTGGCTAGAGGAAAAGCAAATCCCGTACCGGATTGAAAAGGTGACGATGTTTTGCTATGGCGAGAAGGAAGCTTGGTTTAAAAAAAAGGTGCCCTCGGGGATGTTGCCTGCCCTAGAGCTAGACGGGCAGTTAATGACGGAAAGCGATGATATTTTGATTGCCCTAGAGGGGGCCTTTGGTCCGCTGGTGGTGGGGATGCAGACATCCCAGGCAATGCCCCTAAGGCAGTTGGAACGGCTATTGTTTCGGGCCTGGTGTAGCTGGCTGTGTCAGCCAGTACGTTCGGCCCGCCAAGAGCAGTTTAACCGCGAGCAGTTTGTCACCGTGGTGGCCCAGGTGGAAGAGGTCCTAGCCGCCACTCCAGGACCTTACTTTCTAGAGAGATTTAGCGTTGTGGACCTGGTATTTACCCCCTACGTGGAGCGGATGAATGCCAGTCTGTTTTACTACAAGGGCTACTCCATGCGAGAAGAGAATCCTGGTTTTGCCGCCTGGTTTGATGCTATGGAAACTCGTTCCACCTATCGGGGCACCCAGAGTGATTTTCATACCCATGTGCATGACCTGCCGCCGCAAATGGGGGGCTGCTGGGAGAATGGTGAACCCCAGGCTAGGGAAAATCAACAACGGGTGGATCAGGGGCCTTGGCTGGGGTTGCCGGATGTGGGCTATGCCGAGCCGGAGACTTCTCGGGTGGAAGCCCTGCACCGAGTTTTGAAGCATCGCAACAACATTATTCGGGTGAACCCAACAGCAGATCAGGTGTTTGATCAGGCCCTACGCTGTGCTTTGACAACTCTCATGACGGGTGAAGCCTGTGAGCCTCCCCAGGGGAGTGACAGTGGATTGCGCTATCTGCGAGACCGGGTAAATGTGCCTCGGGATATGTCGATTTATGCGGGAAAACGACTGCGGATGGCACTGGAGGAAACGGCGGCTTTGGTGGGGGATGGTCAAGGCCCCGCGATTCCGGTGCGTAATCGCTATGATCAGAACCCGGCGGAGTTTGTGACAGTGGGTGGAACGGATGGGGAGAAGGCCTTACCGTTTGGGTTGAATTGGTTAAAACGGTAACCTGACGGCGTTACCGTTTGGGTTGAATTGGTTGAAACGGTAACCGATGATGGCAACGGCTACTCCTTATACCGAGGATGGTTGATAATAGAATACGTTGTCCAAAAACGTTAATGCATTATGCCTGTACCCACTAATCTAGCGACCCTGGATGGCACACCTTTGTCCCCAGATGCGATCGCAAATAAGGTTGTACTATTTGTCAACGTAGCCAGTGCCTGCGGTTTGACCCCTCAATATAGCGGCTTAGTAGCCCTAGACACGGCCTATGGTGAGCGCGGTCTAGTCGTTGTGGGTGTGCCCTGCAACCAGTTCGGTGCGCAAGAGCCTGGCACCGCCGACGAAATCAAGGACTTTACTAAGAGCAAGTACGACGTGGACTTTACCCTGCTCGAAAAGCAGGATGTCAATGGCCCTAGCCGCAGCCCCCTGTACCAGTTTTTGATCGGCGAAGGCGACGACATTAGCTGGAACTTTGGCAAATTTGTAGTGGGCCGTGACGGTGAAGTGGTTGCTCGCTTTGACCCTAAAACAGCCCCCGATGCCCCCGAACTAAAGGCGGCCATTGAGGCAGCCCTGGGCTAGTCAATTTTCCGCTGACTCCAGCATAATATTTTTTCAAATCCCTCTATCCGCTTGCGGATGGAGGGATTCATGGTATGGGCGATGGGTATAAAGCTATAGTATGGGAAAAACCGGGACGCACCCTATCGCTAACATCGGTGGAGACAGGCAACGTGAACTACAGTCCCCTCAATTTTCGGGAAAAACTAACCCAATTTAGCGATCATTGGTCACCCAAGGTGATTGCTGAAATGAACGATTATCAATTCAAATTGGTCAAGGTACAGGGTGACTTTGTCTGGCATGATCACCCAGATACCGACGAGGTTTTTATTGTGCTGGATGGGCAAATGACCATTCAGTTTAGAGATGGCGCAGTTGAGCTATCCGCCGGTGAAATGTATGTGGTCCCTAAAGGGGTGGAACATAAAACCTGGGCCCGAGAAGAATGTCATATGCTACTGGTTGAACCCCAGGGGGTAGTCAATACCGGGGATGTTGTCGATCCTAAAACCGCTCAAAATGATCTTTGGGTCTAGGTTTGCGAACAGCGCAAAATGACGGCCTATCCCAACTAAATAACGTTACTGCCATGGCGGCAGACCTCCATAGCCATAGGGTTGAATGCCTTCAGGCAATCCATAGCAACTACAGAGAGCAGTATGGGCGATGCAGGTCAATGCATATATGCATCAGATTGCGATACAAATCACAACCTTTCGTAACCTAACGGATTGACATATCAAAAAAAGTCAATACTTTATCATTTTATGTATCAATGCAAACAGGCAACTAAAGAACGGCGAAGTATAAAGATATTCATGCGTTCTTTTGGGACGTAGCATCTTCCTTTACGACACTAACCCATCAGATTATGGAAAACCTTATCAATCAGCTATTTAGCCTAGCAGGGAAGTCTTGGTGGCTAGAGATATTAGCAGCATCACCCAGTCGTGGATACTACTTCGGCCCCTTTACTTCAGAAAACGAGGCCATCCAAGAACAACTGCGCTATGTGCAGACCATAGAACAAGAAGGACGGGAAGTGCTGCTGGTATCGGTCGTCCGGCGTGAAGCTCCGGCGGAACGGACGGTAGATTATACCCAAGCAGCCTAATACAAACCATGGCAGCACTGTTGTTGTCGGGTATCAACTTAAGCCGAAAAATCCTGGCTAGGTGGGGAATCAGGAGCCAGAAGCCAGTGAGGCCCTGACTCCTCACTTCTGAATACTATCCTTGGGAAAACATCCCGCTTTGAGTTAGTCCCCTTATGGTCAGCAGCCCAGGGTCTTTTTTCTGGAGAGTACCCTGGCGGGGCCTGCCAATGGCCTGATAAATCCATAAAATGATGACATATAGCTGATTTATTGACCCAGTGTCAAGGCGGTTTTATGTCTGATCCAAGTCCTCTGCTGCCGTCGATAGACAAGATTGACGCGTTGCTTCAGCGGGTCTATCAGAAGCTGGGGGCGTCTACGAATACTTGTGTGATCGAGGATAGTGTGCAACATGAGTTGTCCACGTCGATTGTGCTTTTACAGCGGATTAAGCGCTGTTTGATTCGGGCACAGCATCGGAAGCATCACTCTCAGGTGGCTCAGCTGGAATCGGTTATTATTGGTTTGGAATCTGCGATCGCAGTTCTGCTGGAGGTCCCCTACGAACTTCACTTTGCCCGCCGACTGCGACGGGATGCAGAGTTTGCCGTGCGAGAATATGAGAACCCGGTGGTGGGTCGCATGATCAACGCCTTCAAGTACGTCTTGTATGAATCCAGCACACCGGTAAAAGTATTGGCTGGCCTGACCCTGAGTATTCCCATTACCTTACTGCTGGGCATGTCTTCTCGGGTGGTTAATTACCCAGCCATAATCGCGGACTATGTCGTCACACCGTTGGTGAGCAAAGAATGTACTAGTGCCGGCCCCCCCATCCCAAACTGTGAGGCCTTAACAACAGCACAGGTGAATGAGAATCTCGCCATCTTGGCCAGTGTAGCCCTGGCCGGGGCGTTGGGAGGGATCACCAGCACCTTGACTCGGATTCGAGAATATCGCAATGAGGACTACACAGATACGGTATTACCCATTTACATTGGGCTGATTCGGCCCTTTGTGGGGGCAGCCTTTGGGGTGTTGTTATATGTGTTGCTCAGTTCTCAACTGTTGCCCCTACAAGTGGGGGATGATAGCGATGACACCCTGAAAAAGTGGTATGGCTTTATCGCAATTGCCTTTGTCGCTGGCTTTAGTGAGCGACTGGTAAAAGATATGATCAGTCAAACCGAAGATCGGTTTTTGCCGGGTTCACCATCCCCCAAAGCAATATCAGCCAACGAACCTGCAAACGGCACTCAACCGGATGTCGTTGCCGCCGCTCCCACGCCACAGCCTTTACACACAGAGGCCTAAAGCAAAAGGAAACCCTGCCCAACCTGGGCTTTCACCCGGTGCGCAGGATTTCCTTCCGGACCTTGACCCGGTAAGACTAGGCGGTAAGACTAGGCCAAGTCAAAACGATCCAGGTTCATCACCTTGTTCCACGCGGCTACAAAGTCATGCACAAATCTCGGCTGAGAGTCCCCACAGCCATAGACTTCTGCCAAGGCTCGCAGCTGAGAGTTAGACCCAAAGATCAGATCAACCCGAGTGCCCGTCCACTTGATTGCGCCGGTGTTGCGATCGCATCCCTCAAACACATCATCTGCGTTAGAGGTCGCCTTCCAAGTTGTTCCCATGTCAAGCAAGTTCACAAAGAAGTCATTAGTCAACGCCTCGGGCCGCTGGGTGAAGACACCGTGCTGGGCCTGACCGACATTGGCATTCAAAACGCGCAGGCCACCGACAAGAACCGTCATCTCCGGTGCGGTCAGGGTCAACAACTGGGCCCGATCCACCAACAACTCTTCTGCCGAGAGTATATGTTTACCCTTAAGGTAGTTGCGGAATCCATCTGCCCTGGGTTCAAGGACAGCAAAAGAAGCCACATCCGTTTGCGCCTGGGAGGCATCCGTCCGTCCAGGCTGAAAGGGCACGGTCACATCATGGCCAGCATTCCTCGCCGCTTGTTCAACACCAGCACATCCCCCCAGCACAATCACATCCGCCAGGGAAACCTGCTTCCCGCCAGACTGGGCACCATTGAACTCCGCCTGGATTGTCTCCAGGGTTTGTAATACGGTGGCCAGTTGAGCCGGATTGTTCACCTCCCAATCCTTCTGGGGTGCGAGACGAATGCGGGCTCCGTTGGCTCCGCCACGCTTGTCAGAACCCCGGAATGTCGAGGCCGAAGCCCAAGCAGTAGAGACCAGTTGGGAGACAGACAGCCCCGCCGCGAGAATTTTGCCCTTGAGGGCAGCGATGTCCTGCTCGTTAATCAATTCATGGGTGGCGGCGGGAACAGGATCTTGCCAGATCAGTTCTTCCACCGGAACGTCTTTGCCAAGATAGCGCACACGGGGACCCATATCCCGGTGGGTCAGCTTGAACCAGGCCCGAGCAAAGGCATCCGAGAAGTGATCTGGGTTCTCGAAAAAGCGGCGGGCAATCGGCCCATAGATCGGGTCCATTCTCATGGCCATGTCCGCCGTGGTCATTATGGGAGCATAGCGCTTCGATGGATCGTGGGCATCGGGCACCGTATCTGCACCCGCACCCCCTGCCGGTGACCACTGATGCGCCCCAGCAGGACTTTTCACTAATTCCCACTCATAGTTGAACAAGTTTTCGAAGTAGTTGTTGTCCCATTGCACCGGATTAGTGGTCCAGGCCCCTTCAATGCCACTGGTAATCGTGTGGGCCCCTTTGCCAGTACCAAAGCTGTTCTTCCAGCCCAGGCCTTGCTCCTCAATGCTGGCCCCTTCAGGTTCACGACCCACCAGCGCCTCATCACCAGCACCATGGCATTTACCAAAGGTGTGTCCACCGGCCACGAGGGCCACGGTCTCCTCATCGTCCATCGCCATCCGCCCAAAGGTCTCGCGAATGTCTCGCCCCGAGGCGACTGGGTCAGGATTGCCGTTCGGCCCTTGCGGATTCACATAAATCAAGCCCATTTGCACCGCACCCAGGGGATCTTCCAGCTCCCGGTCACCGGTGTAGCGTTTGTCGCCCAGCCATTCCGCCTCAGCTCCCCAGTAAATGTCTTCTTCCGGCTCCCAAATATCTTCGCGCCCCCCCGCAAAACCAAACGTTTTGAAGCCCATAGATTCCAGAGCGCAGTTACCGGCCAAGATCATCAGGTCGGCCCAAGAGATCTTCTCACCATACTTTTGTTTGATCGGCCACAGCAGCATGCGGGCTTTGTCCAGGTTGGCGTTGTCGGGCCAACTGTTGATCGGCGCAAATCGCTGGTTACCGGTGCCTGCACCACCACGACCGTCCCCGATGCGGTAAGTACCAGCACTGTGCCAGGCCATGCGAATGAACAGCGGGCCATAGTGACCATAGTCGGCGGGCCACCAATCCTGAGAATTGCCCATCAGGTCAAAGATGTCCCGCTTCACAGCATCTAAGTCGAGGCTATTGAACGCTTCAGCGTAGTTGAATGCCTTCCCCATGGGATTGGACTGGGGAGAATGCTGGTGAAGGATTTTCAGGTTTAACTGGTTGGGCCACCAGTCTCGATTCGAGGTGCCAGTGGTAGCGGTGAAGGTCTGAACTCCCCCTGAAAACGGGCATCCACTTTGACTGCTCATAATAGGTCCTCTTTCGTGTGGTTGGATGAATCCTGTACCTTGAGATGCTGTCATGACCCCACAGGTAACGGTCATGGGCTTAACACAAGTTTAAGCAGGTCAATTAATACTGACTTGCTCCTATCTGAGAATAATTCTAATTTAGAAATAGATCAATTATTAAACTAATTCCTAATAAATAAGAATTGTAATGATTTCAGGAACTGTGACCAAACCACAACCTGATCTATTCTTCTCTGGGCCACCAGTTGTCCTAGGCAGAGAGGATCGCCCGCCACATTTGCATTACCACCGCCGTCTGCTCAGGTTTCTCGGCTTCTGGGTTAATGTAGTTCAGCATGGTCTCGGCATTAGACACCACGGGCATGGTCTCAAAGCCATCTGGTTCGACAAACATTTTTTCAATCATCCCATCTTTCACTAGCATGGAATAGCGCCAGGAGCGTTGCCCCATGCCCTTATCGGCAAGGTTTACCAGCATCCCCATCTGGCGGGTAAAGTCACCCTTTACATCGGGAATAAAGCGCACCTGATCAGCGCCTTCTGCTTGAGCCCAAGTTGCCAAGGAAAACGGATCATTGACCGAGATACACAGAATCTCATCCACACCGTTTGCCCGAAACACCTCAGCACAGTCGTTGTAGCCAAGCAATTGAATGGGAGAATGGGGCAGGGCGAACGCATACGTTTCTTTACAATTTGGGTGAAGTGCTAGAAGCCTTTACTTGAGCCAATACCTTAAGCAGATATCGGTCATCCCAGCCTGCTTTCATGCGCTTGGCGTGGGTGCCACA